>NZ_JAAKTY010000006.1:0-238355 GCF_049174875.1 Aeromonas sp. 600948 | reverse complement strand
GGGGCTATGGCGGCGACTTCGGTGATGTGCAAAACGATCGCCAGTTCTGCTGCAACGGTCTGCTGTTCCCGGATCGCCCCCCCCATCCCGCCCTGTGCGAGGCGAAGCGCGCCCAACAGCCGTTCCGCTTCACTCTGCTTGAGCACACCCCGCTGCGGGTGAGGATCGAGAGCGAATACCTGTTTCGGGAAACCGACAACGAGCGGCTTTGCTGGCAGCTGTGCGAGAACGGCCATGTGCAGCAGCAGGGGGAGGTTTCCCTTGAGCTGGCGCCACAGGGGGTGATCGAGTTGACTCTGAGCGAGGCGTTGCCCGCCTTTGCGGCAGGCTCACTGGCCTGGCTCGATCTGGCCATCGTTCAGCCGCAGGCTACCCTATGGTCGCAGGCGGATCACAAGGTCGCCCGTCAGCAGTTCACCCTGCCGACCCCCCTCGCCCTGCCAGCGCCGGTCGCTGCCGCCACCCTGAGCGAGCAGCCGGATGGCTGGTGGATCACCGCCGCAAACAGCCAGTGGTGGCTCGACAAGCTGAGCGGCCGCATCACCAGTTGGCAAAAATCAGGGCAGGAGCAGTTGCTGGCGCCGATCATGGATCATTTCTACCGCGCCCCGCTCGACAACGACATCGGCACCAGCGAAGCGGATCACACCGACCCCAACTCCTGGATTGCCCGCTGGCAGGGTTGTGGCCTCGGCCAGTGGCAGCACCGCTGTCTGGGGCTCGCGGTCGCCGGAGGGGATATCCGGGTCAGCCATGGCTACTTCCACCGCGATGAGCTGCTGCTGGTGAGTCACTGGCATCACCGCTTTACCGACGATGGCGCCATGAGCCTGGAGATAGAGACCGAGCTGGCGCAGGTGCTGCCGTCGCTGCCGCGGATTGGCCTGCTGCTTCATCTGGCCGAGGTACCGGCGCGAGCCGAATGGTTGGGACGTGGCCCTCACGAGAACTATCCGGACCGTTTGCTGGGTGCTGATCTTGGTCGCTGGAGTTTGCCGCTGGAGGCGATGCATACCCCTTACATCTTCCCGAGCGACAACGGCTTGCGCTGCGATACCCGCCAGTTGCAGCTGGGCAGCACGACGGTGAACGGCAGCTTCCATTTCAGTGCCAGCCGCTTCAGTCAGCAACAGCTGGCCGCCGCCCGTCACCAGAGCGATCTGGTGGCCGAAGAGGGGCTGTGGGTCTGCCTCGATGGCGCCCACATGGGGGTGGGCGGGGATGACTCCTGGAGCCAGAGCGTGCGTCCCGAGTATCAACTGCTCGAGCGTCGTTACCGTTGGGGCTGCACCCTTTATTAAGTGAAGCCTGCCAGACCATCATGATGAAGCGCCGGGTATCATCCGGCGCTTCTATTTTATGGCGTGTTATAAACATACTTTCTACACCAGGTTAGATTCATGGAGAAGATTCGAGTTCACCAAGCTGGATATCTCATCTGATGGAGATAACAAACTCGTTATTTTCTGGTGTAGAAGCTATCTCATAAAAATCAAGTTTGTAAAAAGTGAGCCATGATGTTTCCCTTAGGGAAGTGTTGATTACTTAACCTCATCAGAACGGTTTTGCTATATTTTTATCGGAGGTTACCAAAAAATATTGCTGGCTTCATCACAGAGAAATATTTATCATACTCTTTATTAAAGATATTTATATAGAACTGTCACTATCGTGCAACCATGCCTATCAATAACATCAATATGAGATATAGCCTAGAGGCACAGAGTTTTCGTAATGAATCATTGTAAACATGACTCAGGTATATATCGTGTCACATGCAGCCAACTAATAACAATGCCAGTCATATATAACTGACTGGCATTGTGCATAGATAATTTAATACTGGTATTTAGTATGGCGACATTTTTTAGTAAATATATTTACCACCATACTTCGATATTAAAGCCGAAAGTCGCTTCGTTTTGACTACCGGCTTTATCGCCAGTCAACTTAACAGGTTTGCCATACACATCACCTTGACGACTCCACTCATTATCCAGTTCGGCATAGGTGGCAAATAAACGCAGGGTTGGTCGAGCCCAGACAGAGCGGCCAGCTTGGAACATTTGTGCCAACGTTACCTTGGAGAAGTTGTTCACACCTGAACCATTTTGAGCCTTGACGCGCTCGTAACCAATTTCAAGAGCCGTTGCTGTAAAGTCATTCCAACTATATTGCGGACGCATACCAGCACTGAACCAGTCACTGCCGTACTCATTATCAAGCTCCAGGCTTTGATAAGCTATTGAATAAAGAGCACTCCACTTGTCATTAAAAATGAGATCGCCATGGTTTATAACGCGGAAACTACTGCCATCATGGTCGACTCCAATCGCATATTTTACTGCTGATGCACCCTCGGCACTCATCAAACCGCCAGCCAATCCATCGATACCATACTGCATAGCGAACGTATTACTACCTAGAACCCACTTCTGCTGGTATAGCATGCTCAGCATTGCACCGCTATCCGTGATCTCCTGATTTGGATAACCTTTGTTATCAAACTGTTCGAAATGATCATTCTGGGCGAATACATAGTTCAAACCGAGCGTTATATGTGCACCACTGCTTATATTTATATCGGATAGTCGAACATCAAAGTGGTGTAACGAACGGATCTCGTCATGGTAGGCCCCATTTTCACCAAGGGCATTATAACTGCTCTCCGGGGTGAAATAGGCGAGATGAAGCTTGGTGCCGCTAACGTCAATATTTTCAATACCAAAGCCCTTGTTAGAGACATCCCAATACTTGACATCGATCATGTGAACTTCATGGCGCTGATAGAAGCGCTCCCCGGCCCAGACTACCGCGCCAGGCAAACTTGGCAATATATTATGAGCAGAAGACCAGACCTGTAATGTACCGACATCGCTCCACTTGTCGCCACTGCCAATATAATATGTGAAATCGAAGTAAGCCTCCTCTTGCCGCCACAAGTCAGCCTTGAAACCCAACTCCCACCAGTTCATCTCATTACCAAGACGATAGTTGCCATACCCCTCCTGGGCTCGTAGTACAGCATCCAGTTCTCCTTTACCCCCATTACGTTCATCGTTATTCGTGTTTATATTGCCCCACTTGGCATATCCCATAGTTGTGAAATTTTCAAATGCAGCCTGAGAAGACAAAGGCAGCATCGCTAATAAAAGCAGACTGAAGCAGTTTGATTTTTTTAGTTTCATGTATTTTCCTTACTTGTCAATATTAAATGGATTTTCTTTGCATCGTTAAGAGAATAAAAGGCACGACCTATTTCACCAGGTAACCTAGAGCTATTAATGTGAAAATGATGCGACTATCAGTGAGAACCTAAATGACGAACTCACTTATTTCTTGCAACTTGTTTTTCTCTATATTCAAACTCGACCCAGTGCGGCCAGTATCTCATCGTGAAATTTACCATTGAGCTTATAACTTGATTTATAAATCAGATAGCTCAGAAAAATTAGCAGACTCGGAATGCCTAACATCAAGACCTGCATTCCCAGCACAGTGCCTTCGCTTTGCAAAGTATTTGGGACATAGCCAACTATTGTTAGCCCAATACCAGTCAGGAAGCCGGCAAATGCACTGGCAGCTTTCACCAGCATGGTTTGCACCGAGAAGACGACACTTTCACTGCGCATGCCCATCTTGTATTCACCGTAATCAACCACATCTGCCAACATAAGAGTTGACATCGCCAAGGCAAAGCCTGAGCCCAACTTCATTGCGGCTCCTGCCATTCCGATCAGTAGTGTATTCTCTGGCATAAAATGACCGGTAAGCAGCAAGATGACATAACTCATCAGTGGGAAAACACAAGCAAGGCGCCAAATCATGGGGCGAGATAGTTTGCTGACGATCAGTGGGAATAACACCAGTCCGATGATCTCGGCAGAGCCCGCAAATCCCATGAAGACGGCGAACATATCTTTATCGCCCATCGCATAAGTGAAGTAGTAGATAGCAAAACTACCGGCTAACTGCATTGCCAAGTTAAAGCACAACACAATACCTATCAAAGCCTTTAGTTGATCATTTTGGAAGATAATCGCTTTTACATCTTTAAAGTTGATCTTCTCAGACACCTTGGTCGCAATAGCGCTATCTTCTTTTACTTTCCATACGGTCAGCAAAGCACTCAAAATGAATATTAGCGCAATAATCATCGATACCTTGGCGAAGCCGGCACCACTATCGCCATCACCCAAAATATCGATAGCTTTCATGCCAAAGGCTCCCATAACAAACCAGGCAAAGCTTGCAAATAGGCGAGGGATCACCACAATCTGCTCTCGCTCTTTCTTATTGCTGGTTAGCGCGGGAATGAACGACCAGTAGGGAATATCCATGATTGTATATGTCATTCCCCAGAGGATATAACTGATAGCTGTATAAATGTATAGTGCGGTTCCTTCAAACTCATGGGTGAAGAAAACAGCTACCATCACGACTGAATTTATCAGGGTACCAATAACGATCCATGGTCTGAACTTACCATAGCGACTGCGAGTATTATCAACAATCATACCCATGATGGGGTCGTTGAACGTATCCCAAATTCTGGCGACTAAAAATAAAGTGCCTACGAATGCAGCTTCAAGGCCAACGACATCGGTATAGTAATACATTAAATAAATGTAAATTATCGAACATGCCAAATCTTTACCAAGGGCTCCTATACCATAGGAAAGTTTGGCGACATTGCTTATACTCATAAAGTTTCATCCTTATTGTGAGTGTCATGTGTGATTTTTCTTGATTAATACAATAACGTGAAATAATGAAGGTTTAGTCTAAATATAATGAAAACCCAAAGGGTTATCTTGGCCGGTTTTTAATCATGTCGATGACATCGAGGACGGCCATAATTCAATGGCCGTTTCGCTCTGATTATTTGTGAATCGAGATAATTAAACTGTCAATTTATAACGCTGATATATCGATCAAGATGGCCGTAGTTGGATCAAGAATTGGCATTGCCAGACCTACTTGGCGCAGCCATTCGCCGCTTGATACGATACCAGCAAGGCTCCAGACGGGTTGCTTGTTAACCAGGCCATTATGAAAGTTATTCGGATGCGCGATGACGTTGACGCGATATTGTGTTTGCGCGATTAATCCCGGTATCCGTAAAGTGCCGCTGTGGGCATATGTAGGCATATCTAGCTGTGCAACCATCACTAATGCATGCTTGGCATCAGGAGTTATGACGGCATGGATTTTTTGAGCTTGTTGATCGTCGCTTTCAATACGGTAGGTGATTCCGCTATGAAGCAGGTTTCTATACTGCTTATGCAATGCGATGTATTTTGCAAAGCCAGCTTTCTCTTCGTCCGACTCTTTGACCGGATCGAGCTCTATTCCCATATGTCCAAACAAGGCTGTGATCCCGCGGAAGTCGATGTCGGATACTCTGCGAGTGGCATGGCAATGTCGAGCGCCAATATGAGAGCCCATCACTTCAGGCGGGAAAAAATAGCTAAACCCGCTCTGGATCTCCTGACGTTTGAGTGCGTCATTGTTATCAGATGGCCAGAAACGTTGCACTCGCTTTAGGATCTCATAATCGATACGGCCACCACCGGCAGCACATGATTCAATCTCGATATGTGGATGCCTTGTTTTAAGCTCGTCCATCAGTCGATAGACATTTTGTACCTGGCGTGTTTGGCAAGCTTGTCCGTGGTGAGCAGGCTGGACCGTTTCACGGTTCATGTCCCACTTGAGATAGGCAATATCATAGCGGCTCAGCAGGTCATCAAGACGTTCCAACAAGTAGGCAAAGGCATCAGGATTCTGCAGGTCGATCAGATATTGGTTGCGACCTGTTGGTTGCTCATAGCCATCGAGTTCCATCAGCCAGTCGGGGTGTTGGCGATATAGATCAGAATCTTTGCTGATCATTTCTGGTTCAACCCAGATGCCAAATTCCATGCCCATGGCTTTGACATGTTCGATAACCGGCTGCAAACCATCAGGATATTTCTGCTTATCCAGGTACCAGTCACCCAGTGCCGCCCTATCATTGCAGCGGCCCTTGAACCAGCCATCATCAATGATGAAGCGCTCCACACCCATCTTGGCTGCCTCAGTGGCCATACACATGATGTAGTCTGGATCATGCTCAAAGTAGATACCTTCCCATGTGTTGAGATGTACCGGTCGGCATGTCTGATAGTTGCGTCGCTGCGGAAAGGTCAGGATGTGCTCACGCACAAACTGGTGAAATTGATGGCTCATGCCATTCAGGCCATCAGCACAATAGGTTGCATAGAGCCAGGGGGTCGTGATGCGTTCATCTTTTTGCAGGCAAATTTCCCCCGGGTAGTAGAGTGCTTCGGCCTGCAAGAAACGACGACCATCAGCCTTTACATCAACTCGCATTCGATGATTACCGCTCCAGGCCAGATGAGCTCCCCATACTTCTCCGTGCTGTTCATCAAATCCTTTGGTGCCGATGATGAGCGCCGGGTAGTGTTCGTGAGACGTACGACCACGGCGGTTCTCTTGCTGGAATCCACCGTGCATCAGGATATGTCGATGCTGTTGGAACTCATTAACCCAACGCCCGTAGAATGACAAACACTCAATGGCGCGCATGGGTAATGGCAATGTTGTCGCGAGCCTGTTTACCGTGAAGGGCTCCTCGCTTTCATTGTTCAGGGTATGGCGCACGGCGACAATGTCAGAAAGAGGATCTATGGTGAGTTCAGTCAAGAGACACAGGCGAGCGACAGGATCATGACTGACAAGGCGTAGGGAATGTTCGTCGTGCTCGACAGACTGAATAGTGAAGACCGGAGACCAATCCTGACCATTTCTATGCCCTTCCAATGCAGGGGAGCTAAAGACGCCCGAACCGGAGTCCGGAAACAAAGTTAACGGGACATCGCAATCCAGTCGGCCAAAAGGCACTGGCCGATCAAGGGATAGGCAGCGCTCCGGGGGCGTCAATGTTAACTTGTTGCCCCAATAGATAATTTCAGCTCCTTGCGTCAGGTTAACGAGCATTTCCGTGCGTCGACCACTTATCTTGCAGATCTTTTCCATTTCTCTACCTTTGGCCTCTGAAAGAGGGGAGTAATTAATGCTGACGGCAGACAGAACAATAAAATGCCGATTAATTAATGTGGTTGGCGCAACAGTAGTGTAAACGATTCCACTGGTGTGACTAAAAAAAATCAATAGCGCTACCTGACTCACAAAAATGGCTTTTTTTTAGCCTTAATTGAATTTTATGGAGGAGTGGTACTGTTTTTTTTAGCACTGATGTCGTAAATGAAGAAAGAAAATAACCAATTGGCATAACATTAATTTATTATTTTAATATTAAGAGGTGTCGACCTCTTTTCTATTTATGGCGATGCACTCTCTTTTCATAGGAGGCACGCAAATTACTCGTGCTTTGCTTATGAAGTTTCTGTTCCGCGAGTAAATCACAGCTGAGTACTGTTTAATCGGAAACGTTTGCCAGAGTGGATCAATGTTCGAGCGGTGGTGACACAGAAATATACCAAGGTGAAGTAGGATGCTGATAAAAATTAAGATTCTTTGTTGGTGGATGTTTTTTGAACTTTAAAATGTATTAGGGGAACAGGGGTGCTCATGGACTGACATCGCAGCAAACCTGAACTCAAGCTGTATTATAAATAGATTTAATTGTGATGCTTGTCACGTTTTCTGAATTCCAGTTAAATGAGCATGCCTGATGCAATAGGGCTCAATGAGGTCTGTTTTGTTTGTGTTTATGGCTGATATAAAGAGAAATGCTATATGTATCAAGCTGATACCAAGGTGGGTTATTTAAATTAATTACATTTATTATTTATTTATTGTGACTTTAAAATTTAATATATAGATCTCAAATGCAGCCCCTCATATATAGTCCTGCCGCTAAAGATATACTCAAGGGTCTATTTATGAGTTTCACACCAAGTAAAGTCCATCAAAGCGTCTGGACTTATCTCTTTTTAGGACAGCAGGCATTATTTCCTGTGGCTTATGCGGCTGGGCAACTCTCCATGCCCGCAGCCAAGCAACCTGAACTTATCCGCTATCAGATCGCAAAGGGAGATACGCTTGGTTCTGTCTCACGCCAGTTTGGCACAACACCTCACCAACTGTTGGCATTAAATGGCAACCTGGCGCTAAACGCCCCTCATTTGCCGGTAGGTGACACTATCAATTTACCGCGTGCGTCCGTTTTACCTGCGCTGTCAGGCGCCAATCCACTGCATTTGACGGCGCCTACGCCAACCCCTGTGGATGTCGAGCAGAAGGTTGCCGAGCAGGCTGCCCGCTTGGGGCAGCTGTTTTCACCTGCCGAGTCAGAGATGCCGTCAGATCAGGAAAACCACAGTGAATTGGTTAAGGGGTTTAAACGAAGTCTGCGGCATCTACCGCCTTCCGCGCAGAGCGTTACACAGGATGCGACTGCACCGCATCATGGGCCAGAACAAGAGAAGCAGTATTGGCGTCAGCAACTGGTCACCCATTTTGAAGAGGAGGCCAATGCCTATGCAGCATCCTTGCTGGGGACGATGGGCACAGCCAGAACCCGGGTGACACTGGATGACGATTTCAATATGGTCACTGCCGAGGCGGATCTCTTGTTGCCGCTTGCGGAAGAGCAGCAGACCCTGCTGTTTACCCAGTTTGGTCTACGCCGAAATGGGCAGGCGCGCACCATTGCCAACCTGGGGGTGGGCCAGCGTCATTTCCTAGACCGCTGGATGCTGGGCTACAACCTGTTTGCTGATTATGACCTGACCAACCGGCACTGGCGTGCGGGAGTCGGGGCTGAGGCGTGGCGTGACTATCTCAAGTTGGGTGCCAACTTTTATACACCACTGAGCAGTTGGCGTGACTCCCCACGGTTTGAGGGTATGGAAGAGCGCGCAGCACGCGGTATGGATGTGCGTCTTGAGGCCTATCTGCCGGCCTATCCGCAATGGAGCGCATCGCTCACTGCCGAGCAGTATTTGGGGGAGCGGGTTGACTTGCTGGGCGCAGATCAGCTTGAGCGCGATCCGCATGCCATCACTGCCGGTCTGCACTATAACCCCTTCCCGTTACTCAAGATGGATGTCGAGCAAGTTGAAGCGAGCGGCAGGCAACATGACACCCGTTTTACGCTGGGGCTGGAGTGGAAGCTGGGGGCCACGCTCTCGGACATGCTGAATCCGTCCCGTGTCGACAAGTCGCTGGCAGGTATGCGCCACGATCTGGTTGAGCGTAACAATGACATGGTGCTCGAGTATCGCGACAAGGTACTCCTCAAGGCCTCTCTCAACGACCAGTATTCTGCGGGAGAGGGGCAAGCCCTGACCTTGACGCTCAACATTCAGCATTCCCGCCAGATAGCCTCCATCCAGTGGTTTGGCGAGATCCTGGGGCTCAGTGGACTTGGCCCTGTCGATACGGTTGGGCAGGACAAACGTTCCCTTACACTTCCGGTCTTGCCCATCTATCGCATTGGCCAATCCAATCAATATCCGATCGTTGCCATCGTCACCGACATTGATGGCCATGAAGCCATCGCGGAAGGGGTTGTTGTCGTCTCGGAAGACTCTGGGCTGCAACCCGCTATTCAGTTGGCAGAACACTTTGTTCAACTTCGCCCCGGTGCTCACTACCACGTTGACTGGGGGGTGGTTGATCCCCGTCAGAAGCCTGCCAAAGCGCGAAATGGGATCCCGATTGAGAGTATTGAGGGGGATGTAGAAGCGGACCGCGATGGTTACCAGTACCGCTATCGCCTGACATTTCAGGGGCCTGCACAGGTACTGACGGGGCGTGAGCTGGTTGCGCCTGGGCAACCCAACCCCGGCACTCGGTATCGCCTGGATGTAGAGGTCACCTTCCCGAGTGGGCATGTGGCGCGTGACAGCATGGAGTTTGAGTTTATTGATGATGCAACTGTGCCGGGGGCCCCGACGTTGACAGTGACCGACAGCAATGGTGACGACAAGCCAGAGGCCACTGGTAAAGCGGAACCGGGCAGCACGGTGACCATTACCTGGCCGGATGGCACGACCAGCACCACGACTGCAGATGAGGATGGCAACTACAGCCTGGAAGCCCCGACGGCGCAGGGGAGTGGCACCATCACCGCCACGGCTACAGACAAGCGCGGCAACACGGGGCCGGCTACCAGCGTGAACTACACCGACTCAACGGCACCTGGGGCTCCGACCTTGGTTGCGACGGATCGCAATAGCGACAACAAGCCGGAGGTCAGTGGCAAGGCTGAACCGGACAGCACGGTGACCATTACCTGGCCGGATGGTACGACCAGCACCACGACCGCGGACGTGGATGGCAACTACAGCCTGGAAGCCCCGACGGTGCAGGGGAGTGGCACCATTACTGCCACGGCTACCGACAAGAGCGGCAACACGGGGCCGGCTAGCAGTGTGAATTACCTCGCGAGCTTGATGGGAGTGACGATTACCGGGCTAGTTAACGGCTTTCCTGAGGTGGGGTCTGTACTGACGGCCGTGCCTGACTGCGGCTCGAGCGCGTGCCGCACAGGACTGACCTGGCAGTGGCAGATCGAGGAGGAGGTCGGTACTGGACGTTTTGTGGATATCGCTGGGGCGACCAGTGTGACCTATTTACCCGTGCGAGAGGATCAGAAGAAACGGGTGCGCGTCATTGTTGCGGCGCTGTGAGCATCCGGAGTGGCGTTTATCGACGCCATGTAAGTCATTTTTTGTAGCCAAAAGGAAGAGAGCAAGTGATGAGAAAGCAAAAAATCGCGGTATCGATCGCAATGGTAATGTGGGGCGTAGCCAGTGGCGCCAGCGCGCTGACATCGGCTCCAACCGATACTGTGAAGGGGCGACCCCCAACGTTGACTGGAGTGTCATTCAACTATGTCGATGTCAACAACAACGGTCGAGTGGATGTAGGTGACAGCCTCAAAATTGAAGAACAAGGTTTTGATGATCCGGATATGGATGCTCAAGCACCGAGTGAGTACAAGTGGTATCGCGATGGCATTGATATGGGGGTAACCGGTGATAGTTATTCCCTGACTTTGGCAGATCTTGGTACCCAAATCACAGCAGGAGTTATTCCGCAAACCGATGCAACCACGACAGACCCTTATCAGGGGAATGAAGTTGCGGCGGCGGGGGGCTCTCCTGATGGCGATGGTTCTGTTGATGTGGTTGATCCCAATGAGGTGGATGCCGTCGAGATCGTCATTGCGGCCACTGACGCTGCGCTTGCTGGCAATCCGATTGTCTCGACCGAACTCAGGGCCAAGGTCACTACCAGTGCCGGTGGGGTTGGGGTGGCGAGTGATTACAACTACACATGGCAAATTGAGGATGGTGCAGGTGGCAACTACATCAACATTCCTGGGGCTGTCAGTGAAACCTACACCCCAAGCAAGGATGATCAGAAGCGCAAGCTGCGGGTTGATGTCACCAAGAAGTAAAGCCATCACCAGCCCCGGCTGGATGGGCATGATATCCGGACCATCGCCCGCAGCAAGAGGTTGATGGTTATCGGATGGATAACGGGTTGTCCTGCCTTGCCAGGGAAGGTGAGGTGGGCACATCAATCAGTAATACAGGGCGCCCGCGGGCGCCCACCATTTTAATCAGCTTGGCCTGTAAAAATGGCGAGGCTGGCGAGTTACAGCAGGTGATGGTGCTGTCGTAAACCGGAGAGTGTTTGAATGAAGGTGATATCTCGTTATTTGTCATATCTGGCACTGTGGATGGTGCTGTGGCAAACGACAGGAGCAATGGCCGAAAGTGCCAACACCCTGTCGGTGCAGGGGCGTGCGCCAGTGGCATCTGGCGTGACACTGACTGGCCCGGCGGCGCCCTTGGTGGGGGATACCCTGCTGGGAACATATACCTTTAATGACCTGGATACCGACGAGGAACAGGGCAGTGTATTGCGCTGGCTGAATAATAGTGACATCGAACTCGCCAGAGGTGATCGCTATCTGTTGACCGATGCCGAGCGTGGCAAACAGCTTCGCTTTGCTGTTACCCCGGCCACCAATCCGGCGGCGACTGATCCGCATGAGGGGGTAGAGGTAAGCAGTTCTCTCTCTGCTGTGGTGCAGGGGCGGCCAGCCCCCGCCAAATCCACCTTCAGTGTCGACAAGTCCACCATAGTGGCGGATGGGGTTGATAATGCAGTTCTGATGCTGACCCTCAAAGACGACAATCAAACACCGGTAACCGGCATCAGTGATCGGGTGGAGCTAGGTTATAGCGGTGTGGATACAGATGTTATCTCCCTGATGGAAAACGACCGGGGCAATGGTATCTATGAGTACATCCTGACGGGGACCAAGTCTGGCGTTGTCACCCTGATGCCACAGCTGGATGGCGCTCCCTTGACCACACTTCCTCCATCACTGCAGGTGACTCTGGCCGCCAACCCAGCTACCGCGAGAGTGGCCCAACTGGTGACCACCACTGACAATCAGCCTGCGGATAACGTCAGCGCTGACCTGCTGACAGCGACTGTGCATGATATTGAGGGGAACCCCATGCAGGGCGCTAGCGTGGTATGGTCGCATGGCAGCACCACGGCAACCTTGGGCGCAGCGACAAGTGTGACCGACAGTAATGGTCTGGCAACAGTGACCCTCATCAACACCCGGGCTGAGAGGGTCGCCGTGACGGCAAGGGCTGAAGCCAATTCTGGTGACACGGGCATGACCAGTGATGCCAACTTCGCACTCTATCCGGTGCTCGATACATTAGCCGTGGGGACCAATAATCAGCCCGCCAATAATAAGGCCTGGAACACAATAGTGGCCACATTCAAAGACCTTGCTGGGTCGGTTCTGGCAAATGTGCCGATCACTGTGCAGTTCAGTGCTGACAAGGGCACCGCCACGTTCGATAACGAGTCGCCATGGACGACCACTACCAATGACGTTGGTGAGGTGATCGTGTCACTGCGCAGCAGCGTGGTTGAGGATGTGGAGGTGACGCTATATGCGAAAAATAGCGATACCGTGCAAAAAGCGGCAACGGTCAGCTTTACAGAATTGATGATAACAAGATTCCTCAAGCCGGATCCGGCCACCATGAATTGGCTGGATGCCGACAACTACTGCAATAGCATCGGACGCCGTCTACCGACGGTAGCTGAATTGCAGGCATTGTTTGTCGAGATATCTCCTTCTTCTGGTGAGAATTATGCCTTGTGTCATGTTCATGGATGGCCACTGGCTAACAAGTGTGGTGGCTCTTTCGATGACTATTGGACGAGTGAGACGTACGACCCTCTTGCTGTTAGTGCACATGCCGCCGTCTATATGCACACAGGTCTCGTTGGTGGATTCGGTGACACACAGCCTAGCCAGGTAGCGTGCATACGTCGTTGAGGAGGCCTTGTTTCCCGGAACGATACCGATTGAATGGAACTAACCGGGGATAGTGGTGATGTGATCACCATTATCCCCTCAATTTTGCACTGCGGTTATTCACGCCATCACTACTGAACAACAAGAGTGATATCCATATACTACAGCTCGTTGAGCTTGGCATGGTTATAAAACCAACCCCATGCAGAAGTACAAATATGAAAGCTATCAGAGGACGGTTGCCGAGTTTTAATATATGTGGCTCAAAAAATAGAGCATGAAGAATTAAACTTCACGTTGTAAAAAGATCATTCTTGGAGATACAATCATTTGTATGGTTATCCATGAAATCGCATTAAATCAATGCGTTATGTTGCCATCATCTGTCTTGGTGAGTGGTTTTTATTATTTTATTAATCATCATCTTTTTGATGGCTCAACTTAAAATCTCAATCTGCCAAATTTGAAACATCATAGACCGGTCAGATTGGGGATGAAATGGAACAGGATAACAGTTGGAACATCGGTGAGGATGATATTGAGTGGTGGAATAGCTACACTCGATTATTTGTACAGGATATTTATAGCAAAGACCCTAAAAAAAGAATGGCTGGTTTCTATTTTAGACCACTCAGTATGGAGGCGGCTTCATTCTATCATTCCTGTGATCACGATTTGCTTTTGATGATCACCTGTGTACAAATGTCACTTCTTGAAGAGTGTTGCAAGGCATATCATCAAGCTGGACGTCGGCCATGTCAGTTATTTTTTAAGGCTGAACCACGAGTATTATCAAAAATATCTAGCCAGCTAATAGCATTGATGGATAGTCTGCGCTCTCAAAAGATAGAGTTGATTCTTGACTTGAATTTACCATATCATAAAAATGATAAGGAGTGGCAAAAGTCACTATTTAAAATAGTCGATAGTGGCCATATGGTTTGTCTGGGAGGGTATAACTGGAAAGATAACGAACCCAGAGATTTCCAGGTGGTTAAAGAACTATTTAAATATGTCAGATTAGGACCGCCTCCGTCTAATTTGGCGGAAGTTAATCACTTTATTGATACCTGCTTCTATGTTAAAGAAAAACTGGCAATGCAACTCATATTAGATAGAGTGCAAAGTCAGACAGATCTGGATATAGCTTGTCGGACACCATTTTTTGCATTGATGGGCGATTATATTTCAACTGCTCATTTAGCAAAAAATCTGGATGATGTCTCCTATAAGGTCATGTTATGAGTGCCATCAAGAATACTACACTTGTTATTGCATTGTGTACATTAACACTCTGTAATATGATTTATCAAGATGTATTCCATACATTGAAAAATGATGGGCATCATCATTCTGAATACAGCATTATCTGGGCACCTAATGCTTATCTGGTATTTTTTCTATGGGCATTTGGTCGCTGCATAGATAAGACAATATCACTAATATCAATTTTCATGACAGTAATAGGGTTCAACTTACTCTATTTTAGTAGCCAAAATTATCCTATGGGAATGGGGTCTTATTGGTCATCATTGATAATGTATGCTGTCAATAACACTGTATTTATCATTGGCTTTCTATTTGTGTTGAATTTTTGGCAATCATCAATATCTTTTCTTTCAAAAGACAATGAAGTGCTATCATTTTTATGGCTCCATTTTGGTGGAGCCTTATGTACTCTTATTGCAAGTGTATCTGTCCTGGTTTTCCCTAGTTCCTCAGAAAAATTGGTATATCAGCTGTTTTCCGCAAACCTAATGGCATTTACCTTTTTTACATCATATCTTTTTTTGTCAGAGCAATTCATTCCTGACAACAAAAACCTGAAGATGATGAACTTTTGTTTATTGGTGTCACTGTCATCAATTGTTTTTTTTATAGTAAATGAGTTTTTTCATACCTTATCAAAGGAAACGTTTGCATTAATCTTGATGGCATCATTTATTTGTCTTTTTATTAAATCCAGACCCTATGTGAGAATTGTTATTGCGGCGTTGGTCTCAGCTTTTTGCGCTGCTGTAAATGTAGCTTTGGATTTATCTCTTTATGATTTTATTTTATTTTACAGTATATGCATTAGTACCAGCATTATCTTGATAATGCGGAAGAAAGAAACACACATTATACATGCGCTGCAGAAAACGGTAGATGAGCTTAGAAAAAGTAAACTAATAGACCCTTTGACTGGCTTGCTTAACAGAGAGGGATTCAGGAGCGTATTAAGTGAAAAATGTAACACCAATGAAGAGTTTCTGGTCGCATATGCAGACCTTGATAAATTTAAAGAAATTAATGATTTTATGGGACACGCTGCCGGTGACCTTGTATTAAAGATATCTTCAGCAAGAATGTCATCAATCTTAGGTATGAATAGCCCTGTCGCACGCCTTGGTGGTGATGAGTTTGCTTTTGTTATTCCTGGTGAGAAAAGTGTAGCCCTGCAGCGTTGTCAGGAACTAATCGAAAAAATAACGCAGCCCATCGCAATAGGAGAGCGCACATTTTCAATTGGTATTTCTATTGGAGTTAGCGCTTATCCTCATCAAGCAGTTACAGTAGAAGAGTTGCTTGATAAAGCGGATATGGCCATGTATGCAGCCAAATGCTCCCATGATCGTGCGCCAGTGTATTTTGAAGAAAAGATGGACTACCGAAAAAATCATGAGACATTTTATTTGCAAAGAACATTTAATATAGAGTTAATGTTGGGGGAATGTTATGCGGTATTCCAGCCGCTACACGATATTGAGCAGGGGAGAATAAAGTCATTTGAAGCATTACTGCGACATCCTAATTTTAGCACGGTTGATATAATTCAGTGGGCTGAAGAATATGGCCATATGAATGCACTGTTTGAACTTATGGTACAATGCGCAGTAAATTTTATTCTAAAGTCAGGTTATCCCGTTACAGTCAACATATCTCCCTCTCAGATCATCTTCAATTGTGGGATAATTAGAAACTTAATGGAAAAGGTGATCATAGAATGTAAATTGCCACGAGGTTCATTAAATTTAGAAGTTACTGAGTCGGTACCAATCGTTGAGCAGGCAGTGTTCATTAATGCGGTTGGCCAAATAAAAGAACTCGGAGTAGAAGTTTACCTTGATGACTTTGGTACTGGCTATGCCTTTTTTTCTACACTAAGTATGGGGGCTTTTGATGCAATCAAGATTGATAGGAATCTAGTGTCTGGCATTAATAACTCACTATCCATGCAGCGCCTTTTGAACTCCATATTAACTTATGCGAACGAAGCGGGTATGTACGTTATCGCTGAGGGTGTTGAAGAAGAAGACGAACTTTGGGTGTTGAAAAACTTGGGGGTAAAATATGTGCAAGGGTACTATTTCTCAAAACCAATGAAAGAAGAGGCCATGTTAAGCTACATAAAAGATTGGCTCTAAGCCGATAAAGAAGGCGTCAATCGATATAAAATTAAAAGCTATGCTACTTAATATCATTGGCTAGCAAGAATAGCATTACCAAAATCCCAACTTGCCAGCCATATTTACCTTGTAAACACGATACGATGGGTTTCTTAGAAGAACCCAATCGTATTGCCCCGCATGAATTTGCTTCGCCGAGTATATATGAGCATCGGTAAACCTTACATTTAGACCATCATCAAAATCGAATATAGGTTTGGATAGTTCTTTTGAATAAACTACAAAAAAAAACAAATCGTCTTTCTTTTTTGCCAAGATTCCTTTAAAAAGTTTTTTCTCTCCACTAATCTTGTTCCATGCGATTGTTTCTACAATGCCGAATCGACATGTGCTTATATATTTCATCTTTACATCATTTGCCTCTGAGTTATAATTGCACCCCATACCATTGATAACCGGAATAATAATATAAGTATGGAGGACTATGAAACTAGTCAACGCTATGAACTTTAATGTCTTGATCATTGTTGTCATATCCATAAAGATAAAGACCAGATTTCTTTTGTATATTGTCAGATATTGACTTTTGCTTGCTTTTATTTAGCTCAAAAACGCCACATATCTTTGTTTTTTCACTTAACTGATAGCAGTAAAGTTCACCTGAAGAAAAGAAATATATGATACCTAATGACAGGATCGCTACGCAATACAGCGAGAATAGTGTTTTGACAAATATTTTTTTAAAATAACTGGCATGATTTTCTTGCGCTATGATCTTTGCGTTAATTTTGGCCATATCAATAATGGCCTCATCTACTTCATCTGAACTTGATTCGGTTGTTTTATTCTCTGTATTTATCTCATTTTTATTTTTTGACGAGTCACAAGGAGGTTGCAGAGCAATCATGCTAGATTGGATCTTGTCTGCTGCGCCATGAAGTATATAACCTCTCCGGTGAACGGTTTCTATCTTAAAAGCCCCGTCAGTTTCTTGTAGTACTTTTCTGATGTTTTTTATAGCAACTGCCAATGAATTGGGAGAGACGAACTTGTTAGGCCACCCTTCTTCAATCAGTTCCTCTTTACTGGAAAACTGATTTAATTTTTTTAGTAAAGCGGTAAAAATCAGTGTCTCGCTTTTGCTTAATCGAGCAATCACTTCTGAGTTCCATGTGACGTCACCTGAGACGGGGTTGTAGTCCAGCATGCAAAACCACCAATGATTAAATTTTACGTTATAAACAAGGCTCTCATCCAGTGAAAGCTAATCCTTAGACCTCTATCTACGATAGCCTTACTTTTAGTGATTCTATAAGTAACATTACTATAGTTGCAATACTCTTATTCAAGCACCCTGTATATTATTCGTTCTCAATAGTGAGACATCGCTCATCATAGTTTCAGTATTAATTAGTTTATCTAATCCATTAATTATAAAAATTTTAAGTGAGGTGTCTCACTATAAACCTTGACACAAATCTTAACCGTTTATTTGTTGCGTAGTTTTACAACAGATGGAGATGTTTATAAAGAAAAATAAGCAGGATGTGAGAAGTTGCTTTGATTGTCATCTGAATATTTATTGTTGTGGTAAATTTCTTGGTGTTATATTAACTTGTTAGTGGTTGTTGATAATGCTGTTAAATATATGCCAGCTTGACAATAAATATTAAATCATGTCTAGTTTAAATCTGGCTTGATACGTTATGGTAAATAAAGCTATCAAGTGACTGGTAGACATATCTAATGTCGGTTCCTGAGATAATCAGAGGCGGTAACGTAAAAATACAGTTATCAAAGCTGGTGACAACTCTCTGCGATGATCTGGCAAATAGCTACATAGCTATCGGATAATAGATAGATCTAAATTAACTCCCTATTAAATCATATCTTTTCATGTAAATTTGCGTCGAATCAGCATTATATTTAACCAGCATTGTATTCTTTATGTCATGTGAGGATACTCATGAACTCTTTTTATATATCAGTGATATAAGATTAATTAAGTCGTTATTTCATGGTTTTGAGTATTGAATAATACAGGAGATGGCCTTTGAAAAGGTTGCCTGTTACTGAGCATTCGGAGTGATGAATGAACAATGAAATTACTATGACAGATGAGATGGTGTTGGTGTAACTAATTGAAAAGAAAGGGTTTTTTATTTTTATAAATTTATTATTTTAGCATCACTACATTTTGATTAAAACATAGGATTATTGCTGCTTAGTTATCAGGCATATGTGAATCTGTATTGGTCGAGGTGAAATGATATGTATATAAAAATGGTAAATAGAGATAAGGGAGTTACCTTTGATCTTCAAAATGGTATTGTCGAATACAAAGCATTGGGGGGATTGTTGGTACAGTCTAGGCTGGGTAAAAAAGACAGGGATGTATTGATTTATTTGATAAATAACGTAGGGCGATTGATCTCAAAAGATGAAATTTTACATAGTGTATGGACTAATCGTATTGTCTGCGACAATACCGTTTCGGTTTCATTGTCAAATATTAGAAAGTTCTTGAGGAAAGCAGATGAAGATTGCTCATGCCTGACAAATGTCTCTGGGTCTGGTTATATATTCAATCCAGCCAAATCGGGATTTAGATTAGAAAAACAACTGAAAGTAAATGAGTTTGCTGTTTGATTATTGATATTTATTGTCGGTGCTGGTTATTAATTATATTGGTGAGGCCATTGCTGTAAGGGTTACTGTTAGTATGAAATAGTCGTGGCAAGCTACAGTAGCCCAACGCCATTTCACGAAAAATACTGAAGCATGATAAAGTTCAGGTATGAATACGCTGTCAAGCCTTATTTTAACTATCTTGCCAATCAGGAATTATATTTTTCGGTTTGTGGAGCGTGGAATATTATTGTTTTTATCTATGGATAACTGCAGAAAATTAATGCCTGGTTGTACAGCTCAAAGATGTGATATCAACATGCACGATCTCTATTTGTTCTCGCTGGTCACCAAGACAGAAAACCAGATTGATGAAGACAGCATAACCTCTCGCCTGCTTTTCATATCTGAAACCTCTTCAGCCATCCGAAGCACCGCGCGACTGCATTTAGCTGCAATAACGAGCTTTGTTTAACACCAGTGTGCGGAACCTTATGGTGTCGCGACTGCTCGCACATGCTGTGCGATGACCGCTTTTATCCTTCTACGCCGGTTGGGTGTATCCCGGCAATCCCATCGAGCAGCAGGTCTTGTTCGCGTGAAAGAGGCCCGGTTGAGCGGTAGTAGGGATACAAGGGCTCTATAAGCCTCTTTGCACTGCTTTTTGCAAAACCGTGATGAGGTAAACCATGGGATTAATGACTAGATTTATCAGTAGCAAGGAGTAAAACGACACCCTTGCATCATCACAAAACAGCATGGGACAGGGATCATGAACAGAGCGCAGGAAGCCGGTTCGTGCTCGCTTCAGGTGGATCTCAGACAGGTCGTTTATGCCTTGTCTGCGTCACTGGATCTGGTAGGAATTGGCGATGTGGCCCATGGTAAACGGGTCGGGATCATGGCGGCCGAGTGTGGTCGGGTATTGGGGCTGGATACAGCTGAATGTTGTTTGTTGTTTGAGCTCGGCGTGCTGCACGATATTGGTGTCTCCTCGACCATCACCCATCACCATCTGGTTAGTGAGTTCGATTGGGAGTCCTCCCAGCGTCACTGCGAGGTAGGATATCAGCTGCTCAAGGATTTCCGCTTGCTGGCCCCGTTGGCACTGCCTATCCGTTATCATCATACCCACTGGCATCTCTTGCGCGAGATGGCCGATGTGGAGCCCCAGGTTGCTCGTCAGGCCAACCTTATCTTTCTGGTGGATCGTTGCGATGCGCTGGCTGCCCCATTCTATGGCGATGGCTCATTGTTAATGCATACACACGAGATCCGTGCTCGCCTGCAGGATTGCCGTGACGAATTCTTTGCCACCGATCTGTTGGATGGTTTTCTCCAAGCCTCCCGCTCGGAGGCGTTCTGGTTGCAACTGGAGGCGCGAGCCATCAATGATTACATGCACGAGATGCTGAGGCAGCGGGAGTCCTGCATCACCGATAATGGTGAGCTAAAAGCGTTGGCCAGGATCTTCTCGGGTATCGTTGATGCCAAAAGTCCATTCACTATGACGCACTCCCTCGGAGTGAGCCGTCTTTCGCGTGCCCTGGCCGAGCGGCTGGGGGTTAGTAGTGTCCATTGTGACATGCTCGAAATTGCAGGGCTGTTGCATGATCTCGGCAAGTTGAGGGTTCCTGATGAAATATTGGACAAACCTGCCGGCTTGACGCCGGAGGAGCGGGCAATCATCAATACCCACAGTTTCGAAACCTACCAGATCCTGCGTCATATCGAAGGGTTTGAGGAGATAGCCTGCTGGGCGGCCTATCACCATGAGGAGCCTGACGGGGAGGGCTATCCGTTCCATCTGCCGGCATCCGCCATGGCGCTCGAAGCGCGCATCCTGCGGGTGGCCGATATTTTCCAGGCCATGGTGCAGGACAGACCTTATCGACGTGGGCTGCCTGCTCGTGATGCTCTGGCTTTTATGCATCAACTGGCGGCTCAGGGTCGGGTAGATCCTGTCGTGGTGGCGACGTTGGCGGATTATCTGCCACAGATGATGGCTGCGGCCATGCCGGCCAATGAAAACAGATATGCAATCGGTTGATGGGGGAGGAGAGGCTGACCCATCCGGCAGTGAGCCAGCTATGCTTGGAGCAAGCCGTGCGTGGTGCCGGTACTGACGCGCAAGACGCCAGCCTGATTGGACTATGGATAGGGGAATTGATATGGAATCGCTAAAAGCCAGGGATTATATGCAGAGCAGACCTATAACCTTCACTGCAGACATGATGGTGCAGGCTGCGGTCGAGAAATTTTTGAACAGTCATCAGTTGGGAGGGCCAGTGGTGGATGGGCAGGGACACTTGATCGGCTGGATCTCCGAGCAGGATTGCATTGCAGTGATGCTCAAGGAAGCTTATCACTGTGAGCAGGTCGCTCAGGTCAAGGATGTGATGCGCAAGGAGGTACTGACTGTTGAGCCAGATACCAGCATCCTCACCCTGGCGGAGATGATGATGGGACAGAAACCCAAGATCTATCCGGTGGTGGAGGAGGGCAGGCTGCTCGGGGTAATCAATCGCCATAATGTGATGCAGGCTATCCATGCCCAGTTGACCACCTGTTTTGTACACAATCACGGCTAAGGGCTGACCGGATGCAACATGCAACAGAAGCAGGCCAATGGCCTGCTTCATTGTTTTGGGAGATGGTGCGTTCACCCATCCGTAGCCTGGTATGGAGGCTAATTTGCCTCTCCAGTGTCTCATGTTAAGGCTTGCACCTGCTGTCTGTGCTCTTTAGGATCTCCCCCAGCTATCGATATGGCCCCCTTGTCGGGCACTCTTTTAAGGAATTCGTACCTTGTCTCTCTCTATCGAGGCGCTGCGCCGCCGTCTCTCTGCCTGCATGAACCTCGACGCCCGCCGTCTCTCCAGCCGTCTGCACGGTGCCAAGAAGTTGCCCGAGGGCAAACAGGCTGCGGTACTCGAGACCATTGCCGCCGATCTGGATGCGGCGCAGGCGCGTTACCAGTCCCGTTTGGCGGGCGTACCCAAGGTCACCTATCCGGACAACTTGCCGGTCAGTCAGAAGCAGGCGGAGATCGCCAAAGCCATTGAAGAGCATCAAGTGGTGATCATCGCCGGCGAAACCGGCTCGGGCAAAACCACCCAGATCCCCAAGATCTGTCTGGCGCTGGGGCGCGGGGTGAAGGGCTTCATCGGCCACACCCAGCCGCGTCGTCTGGCGGCCCGCACTGTGGCGGCCCGTATTGCCGAGGAGATGGAGTCCGAACTCGGTCACTACGTGGGTTACAAGGTGCGCTTTACCGATCAGGTTAGCGAGCAGACCCATATCAAGCTGATGACCGACGGTATCCTGCTGGCCGAGATCCAGAACGACCGGATGCTCACCCAGTACGACACCATCATCATCGATGAGGCCCACGAGCGCAGCCTCAATATCGACTTCATCCTGGGCTATCTCAAGCAACTGATGCCCAAGCGCCCGGATCTCAAGGTGATCATCACCTCGGCCACTATCGACCCGCAACGCTTCTCCCGCCATTTCAACAAGGCGCCGGTGATAGAGGTCTCTGGCCGCACCTATCCGGTAGAGGTGCGCTACCGCCCGCTCACCAGTGATAAAAGTGAAGGGCTGGAAGAGCGCGATGAGCTGCAGGGGATTTTCGATGCGGTGGAAGAGCTGGCTAGAGAAGGTTTAGGAGACATCCTCATCTTCATGAACGGTGAGCGGGAGATCCGCGATACCGCCGATGCCTTGCGCAAGCTCAACCTGCGCGATACTGAGGTGCTGCCGCTCTACGCCCGCCTCTCCAACGCCGAGCAGAACAAGGTGTTCCAGCAACACGCCGGACGGCGGATCGTGCTGGCTACCAACGTGGCGGAGACCTCGTTGACGGTGCCTGGCATTCGTTACGTCATTGACCCGGGCACTGCCCGTATCAGTCGCTACTCCTGGCGCACCAAGGTGCAGCGCCTGCCCATCGAGCCGGTTTCCCAGGCCAGTGCCAACCAGCGTAAGGGTCGTTGCGGTCGGGTGGCGGACGGTATCTGTATCCGTCTCTACTCCGAGGAGGATTTCAACGGCCGTCCGGCCTTTACCGACCCCGAGATCCTGCGCACTAACCTGGCCTCCGTCATCCTGCAGATGCTGGCGCTCGGCCTTGGCAATATGGAGGCCTTCCCCTTCGTCGAGCCGCCGGAGTCACGCCATATCAAGGACGGCCTGACCCTATTGAAAGAGCTGGAGGCGGTGCGCGAGCTGCCCGCCACCGGCGATCGTGAAGCCAAACTGCAGCTGACCGATATCGGTCGCCAGCTCTCGCGCATCCCCCTTGATCCGCGTTTGGCGAAGATTGTGATCAGCGCGGCGCAGACCGGCTGCCTGAGCGAGGTGATGGTGATCACGGCCGCTCTCAGCATTCAGGATCCTCGCGAGCGGCCCATGGAGAAGAAGCAGGCCGCCGACGAGCAGCACAGACGCTTTGAGGACAAGGAGTCCGACTTCCTCGCCTTCGTCAATCTGTGGAATTACCTGAAAGAGCAGCAGGATGCCCTTGGCAGCAATCCGTTCCGCCGCATGTGCCAGAAGGAGTTTCTCTCCTACCTGCGGGTGCGCGAATGGCAGGACATCCACTTCCAGCTGCGTCAGACGGTCAAGGAGCTTGGTTTTAAAGCCAACCATGAACCGGCGGATTTCAAGACGGTGCACTGCGCCCTGCTGACCGGCCTCTTGAGCCATATCGGCAACAAGGATCTGGAAAAGCCCGAATTCCTCGGCGCCCGCAACGGCCGTTTCCACCTGTTCCCGGCCTCGGGTCTGTTCAAGAAGCCGCCCAAGTGGGTTATGGCTGCAGAATTGGTGGAGACCTCGCGCCTCTACGCTCGCATCAACGCCAAGATTGAACCCGAGTGGGTGGAGCCGCTGGCAGGTCACCTCATCAAGCTGCACCACAGCGACCCCCACTGGTCGAAGAAAAATGGCGCCGTGATGGCCAAGGAGAAGGTGACGCTTTATGGCCTGACCCTGGTCAACGAGCGCACCATTAACTTCAGCCGTATCGACCCGGCGCTGTGCCGTGAGCTGTTTATCCGCCGCGCCCTGGTGGAGGGGGATTTCGAGACCCGTCACCGCTTCTTCAGCGACAACCGCAAGCTCTTGGCCGAGGTGGAGGCGCTGGAGCACAAGTCCCGTCGGCGCGACATCCTGGTGGATGACGAGGATCTGTTCCGCTTCTACGATGCCCGCTTGCCAGAGGAGGTGATCTCCGCTCGCCATTTCGACAAGTGGTGGAAAGAGGTGCAAAAGCAGGACGCCGAGCTGCTCAACTTCGAGAAAGAGATGTTGATGAAGGGGGATGCGGCCCACATCAGCGATCTCGACTACCCCAACTTCTGGCAGCAGGGGCGCCTCAAGCTCAAGTTGACCTATCAGTTCGAGCCGGGGGAGGCGGCAGATGGTGTGACCCTGCATATTCCGCTGCCGCTCCTGAATCAGGTAGAGGTAAAGGGGTTCGAGTGGCTGATCCCGGGGCTGCGCCACGAGCTGTTGGTGGCCCTCATCAAGTCGATGCCAAAGCCGATGCGCAAGAACTTCGTACCGGCGCCCAACTATGCCGATGCACTGCTCGCCAGTATCAACCCCGAGCAGGGGCCGCTGCTGGACGAGATGGAGCGCCAGCTGCGCCGAATGACTGGTGTGACCGTGCCCCGTGAATCCTGGGACTGGGCTGCGGTGCCCGATCACCTGAAACTCACCTTCCGGGTGGTGGACGATAAACACAAGAAGGTGGCGGAAGGCAAAGATCTGGAGGCCTTAAAGGAGTCGCTGCGCGGCAAGGTGCAGGAGACTCTGTCACAAGTGGCAGATGATGACATCGAGCAGTCCGGTCTTACCCTGTGGAGCTTTGGCGAGCTGCCGCAAGAGTACAGCCAGAAGCGGGGCGGGTTCGAGGTGAAGGCCTATCCGGCGTTGGTAGACGAGAAGGATTCGGTCGCCATCCAGCTGGTGGAGAGCCCGGTGGTGCAGCAGCAGCTGATGTGGGCCGGTCAGCGTCGGCTGGTGCTGCTCAACGTGCCATCTCCCATCAAGTACCTGCAGGAGAAACTGCCCAACAAGGCCAAGCTGGGGCTCTATTTCAACCCCTTTGGTAAGGTGGCGGAACTGATTGACGACTGCATCGCCTGCGGCTGCGACAAGCTGATCGAGCAACATGGCGGGTTGGCCTGGGATGAGGCCGGTTTCGAGGCGCTCAAGGAGTTTGTCCGCGCCGAGCTCAACGATGCGGTGGTGGAGGTGGCCAAGCAGGTGGAAGCCGTGCTGACGCTCTCCCATGAGATCAAGAAGCGGCTCAAGGGCAAGATGCAGCTCGACACCGCCTTTGCCATGTCAGATATCCAGCAGCAGCTCGGCAACCTTATTCACAAGGGCTTTGTCACCGAGACCGGCTGGCAGCGGCTGCCTGACTTGCTGCGTTACCTGCGGGCCATCGAGCGACGTCTGGAGAAGCTGGCCATCGATTCCAACCGGGATCGGGTCTACATGCTCAAGGTGCACAGTGTGGAGTCGGAGTACAAGGCGCTGCTGGCCAAGATCCCCAAATCCCAGCTGGTGCCCACCGAGGTGGCCAATATCCGCTGGATGATCGAGGAGCTGCGGGTGTCGTTCTTCGCCCAGAATCTGGGCACCCCTTATCCGGTCTCCGATAAACGGGTGCTTAACGCCATCGCTCAGTGCTAAGCTGCTATCTAACTGTTTTAACTGCATGATAGCGCGTGATAAGAAGGGGTTGCCGGTCAGGTAGCCCCTTCAAACCGTAAGTCAGGGAGGCAAGGATGCTGGGGATCTGGTTGAGTGTAGCGCAGGTGGTGATCAGCGGTTATCAACCCATCGCGGAACAAACCTGGGTGCAGTTGAACCCGGAATATTACCCGCTGGCGCGCACGCCGCCTGCGATGTTTGTGGCTTGGCGTGGCAATCAGTTTCCGCCGCTGGCCCAAAAGCAGAAGCACGGTCGCTGGCAGATCCTCTTTCCCGCTCGGCTTGTCCCCCCTTTCGATCTGTTCGAGGGGGAGGCGCAGCTCTCCAAAACCTATCTGGCAAGACTGCGGCGCATCGACGAGATGGCTTACGGGGTCGCCCCCGGCCAGGTCGCTGCAACCGTGCAGCATGGCAGTGTTTCACCTTTTGAGCCATCGCAACCCATAGCGCCCTTTATCGCCGAGTTCAACGTTCCTCGTGCCATGCCGGTTCAGTTGGCGGTCGCCCCCCGCTACGAAGCAGAGCCATTGCTGGCGTTGCTTGGTGCCGCAGTTGGCGAGAGGGGGAGTCGCAGTGATGGTCTGCTGGCGGCCAGCGTGTCATCTGATAGCACCACACTGACACTCTCTGCGCCGGCGGTTGGCGAGGGGCGCTCAGTGTGCCATCGGGTCGCGGCGGGTGAGACGCTGTGGCGCATCGCCAATCAGCTATCCAGCAGGGTGGGGGCAGATACTTACAGCTATCTGCTGGCCTTGGCCGCAGAAAACAGGGCGGGCCTCGGTAACAGTATCCGGGTCAAAACCGGGGAGGGGCTCTACTGTCCTCGCGCCGAGACGCTTGCGCAGTTTGATGCGTTGAGTCCGGCCCAGCGGCAACAGCAATTTGCTCGTCTTGAGCAGGGGCGTTAAAGCGCGGGATGAGCCTTGTATCCGCTATTGGCCCATGGTAGTATTCGCGCTCGTTTTGCGAGGTGCTGACCGGTCGCAGTTTGCACCATACATTCCTTTAAAAGAGATACATACTATGTCTTTCGTATTCCAAGCTGAAGTCCGTTCTGACCTGGGGAAAGGTGCGAGCCGCCGCCTGCGTCAAGCTGACCAAGTTCCTGCCATCGTTTACGGTGCAGGCAAAGAAGCCCAGTCCATCACTGTTGACCACAAGAAATTCATCCTGGCCCAAGAAAAGCCGGAATTCTATGAGTCCGTACTGACTCTGGTTATCAACGGCGAAGAAGTTAACGTGAAAGTGAAAGCTATCCAGCGTCACCCGGTACGTTACAAGCTGGTTCACCTGGACTTCGTTCGCGTTTAATCACGAACCGTCAGGTAGCAGAAAAGCCACTCTCAGGAGTGGCTTTTTGTTATCTGAAGCATGAGAAGGGGATCTCACGGCCCCCTTCTTTAACGACCCAGTTGCTGCAATGCCTGTTGACAGCGCCGCTCCGCGGCATCCAGCTCCAGCAGCACCATCCTGATATCTTCCATCTGCTGCTGCAGCGTCTCCCGCTTTTCGGTAACCAGCCCGAGCATGGTTTGCAGCTGGGTGCGGCTGCTCTTGTCGGCATCATAAAGATCAAACAACTCCCGGATCTCGGCCAGACTGAAACCGAGCCGCTTACCACGCAGGGTCAACTTGAGACGAACCCGATCCTGCTTGCTGTAGATGCGGGTCTGCCCTTCTCTGGCGGGATTGAGTAACCCTTGATCCTCATAGAAACGGATGCTACGCGTCGTAATATCAAATTCCCGAGCCAGTTCACTGATGCTGTAGCTCCGGGCTTCATCCTTGTTTTTGTTCATATAAACTTCTTGGCGAGCTAAATCCTGCTGGCACCTTACCTAAACGTAAACTGCACTGCAACTCTTGTTCCCATGGCATAGAAAACCTATGTTATGACCAGGTAACTAAAAGAGGCGGGCAAATGGATATTGCAATTGTGGCGGCAAAACGTACGCCAATGGGGGCGTTTCAAGGGGCACTGGCAGAGGTGGCGGCCCCGGAGCTGGGGGCCTGTGCCATTGCCGCTGCGTTGGTACAGGGCGGGCTTGTTCCCGAGCAGATCGATGAAGTGTTTATGGGCAATGTGCTCTCGGCAGGTGTGGGACAAGCGCCGGCAAGGCAGGCGATGTTAAAAGCGGGATTGCCAGAGAGTGTGCCTGCTACCACGGTCAACAAGGTGTGTGGCTCCGGCATGAAGGCGGTGATGCTGGCGGCAGATTCCCTTCGTCTGGGCGATAACAAGGTTGTGGTGGCTGGGGGGATGGAGAGCATGAGCAGGGCCCCCTATCTGCTGGATAATGCCCGCAATGGTTTTCGGATGGGCCATCAACAGCTGTTTGATCACCTTTTCCTCGACGGATTGCAGGATGCCTATGATGGCCAGTTGATGGGAATACACGCCCAGCGCAGCGCCGATCATGCCAGTTTGACCCGCATTGCCATGGATGAGTTTGCCCTTGCGTCGTTGCAGCGTGCCCGCGCTGCGCAGCAAGCCGGCGCGTTTGCATCCGAGCTGGCAAGTGTCTATCGCGGTGATCGCTTGTTGCTGGCCGAAGACGAACAACCGGGCAAAGGGAGGCCGGAGAAGATCCCGACCCTGAAGCCTGCATTTGGTAAAGATGGCACCATTACGGCGGCCAATTCGAGCTCCATCTCGGACGGCGCGGCGGCGCTGATATTGATGGATGGTGCCACTGCGCAAGCTTGGCAGGTACCTGTACTGGCGCGGATCGTCGGTTATCAGAGCCATGCGGCATTGCCGGCCGAGTTCACTTCCGCTCCCGTTGGCGCAATATCCAGACTGCTGGCTCGTCTCGACTGGTCAGTGGATGAGGTTGACCTGTTCGAAGTCAACGAAGCCTTTGCCATGGTCACCATGCTGGCCATGAGCGGGTGCGGGATCCCCCATCACAAGGTGAATGTTCATGGTGGCGCCTGCGCATTGGGTCACCCGCTTGGCGCGAGTGGAGCACGTATTCTGGTGACGCTGATCTCGGCATTGAGGTTGCGGAGAGGGAGACGAGGCATTGCGTCTCTTTGTATCGGTGGCGGAGAGGCGACCGCTATTGCGGTAGAGATCCCTTAATCGCCGGTATCCATCGCTTGCAGTTGCTCGTTCACCCAGGTCGTTGCCGCGAGATAAAGGTGGCTTACCTTATCTTCATTCAACCCCAGGCGGGCTGTTCGGGCCGTGACTTTGGGCCAGTTGGCATTCTCGTAGTCTTCACAAAATGCGAGATAGAAACCGAGAGTGCCTTTGCGCTCGAGCAGCGCCAGCCGGATATCCTCGATCAGGGGGATAGTCCCCAGCAGCTTGTCCATCGGCTGCTCCATAAGCACATCCAGTAGCGAAAAGAGACCGGTGATAAACGCTTGCTGAGCCTGCAGGGTCGGCGCATGGGTATGCGCCAGCAACTCGCAGAAACGGGCACGGATCATCGACATCTGGTAGAGCTCGGCACTTTTCCCCTTGCCTGCACTGGTCGCAGCCACCAGTGAAACAAAACGCTTTAGCTGGGTATTGCCCAAGTATATCGCAGCCTGGCGAAACGAGGAGATGGGGTTGGCATGGCCTTTGAGATGATTGACATAGCGCAGCAACTTGAGTGACAGAGAGATATCCTGGCTGAGCAGTTGCTCGATCTTGTTGATATCGGGTTCTGTCTCGTTGACCACATTGAGCAACTGCATGACCACGACCTGGGCGGGCTCCATAGTGGCTTGTTTGACCATCTCGGGGCGGCTGAAGAAAAAGCCCTGAAACAGCTGGATCCCCAGCTTTTTGGCTCGTTCGAACTCAGCCTTGTCCTCAACTTTTTCTGCCAGATAGGTGAGTCCCAGCGCCTGATGGCGCTTGATGAACACCCTGATCTGCAACAGGGGCGTGTCACGCAGATCAAACTTGATGATGTGGATAAACGGGAGGAAGCGCTCCCAATCCGGCGACATGGTGAAGTCATCGAGTGCCAGCTGATAGCCCAGTTTGTGCAACTGCTTCACCTTTTCCAGCAGGGCATCATCCGGAGGGGCATCCTCCAGAATTTCGATCACCACCTTTTCGGGTGGCAGGCACTCGGCCAGTCCTTCCAGTAACAGTGAGTGGGGAAAATTGATAAAGCAGGGGCGGCCACCCAACAGCTGATCGATATTCTGTTGCAGAAACTGCTCGACCACCAACCGGGAGGTGGCTTGTTGTGAGGAGATGCTCGGGAAGACATTATTCAGGCTATCGCGAAAGAGCAGCTCATAGGCATGGGTATTGAGGTCTCTGTCGAGGATCGGCTGTCTGGCTACGTAGGAATACATGCCTTGCTCCAGTATGGGTACTGGGTTGATTTTATGGTGTTGCAGAACACTATGCCAGTTTTGACCCTGTTCGGTAAGGCAATAATTGGCATAGTGTTTTTCTGCAGGGAGGGAACTTAGAAGAGATAACTCATTTGGGCGCCAGCCAGCCATGCATCTCCCTCGGAGGTGCCCTGGAAGGTGGAGGTGCTCTGCGGGTTGCCCGGTTGCAACTCCATTTTTTCAGTAACATCAACCTTCTTGCCATCGATCAGGGTTAACCCCAGATCCATGGTCAGGTTGGGGGTGAACTGATAACCCATCCCCAGGCTGTACCAGATCCGGTCGGCATCAGGAATGGAGATAGTACGGCGATCCGCTGGTACCGGGCTCGCATCGTAAGCAACTCCCGAGCGCAGCTGCCACTGGGGAGTCAGTTGATAGGTCATCCCGATCGCATAGCGCCAGCTATCTTCCCAGTGTTCATCCTTGATATGCATGTTGGGCAGTGTATCCAGATCGGCTTCCAGCTGGACAAATTTGCTCCAGTTGGTCCAGTTCAGGCTGCCATGGATCGCCAGTTTTTCGGTCAGCTGGTGAAATGCAGCAAGCTCTGCCGTTGCGGGTAGCGGAAGATCCAGAGAACCTGTGTCTTTTAGCTCCTTGCCGTTGGGCAGGCCAAGAATGGCATCACCCGAGAGTGTCAAATTGACATCGTGGCGGTATGAGAGCCCAATCCGGGTTTGCTCCGACAACTCCAGCAAGGTGCCGACATTCCAGCCCCATGCCCAGCCATCCCCTTGCAGATGTTTTGCTATCAGATTGCGAGAGGGGAAGGTGCCACCGACTTCGCCCTCGCCCTGAATAGCAGAGATCCCTGCGCCAATTGACCACATCTCATTGATGCGATAGGCAAGAGAGGTTCCCAAATCCATGGTCTTGATATCGGAAACATTGCCAAAGTGGCCGGCACTGTAGTTATCCGGCATCTTGATGCCAAGACCATAGTAAGAGGTGGCCGAGAAGCCGAGGCGCCACTGCTCATTCAGCGGGATGATGAGATAGGCGTTGGGCACCCAGGCCGAGGCCGCGATATCGTGTGCACTCGCATCGGAGGTGACGATGCCGGCTTGCGTCGGCAAACGTGTGTGGCCTTCGATATTGACGTCAGGGCTGACATAGATAGCTCCGCCAGACAGCGCCATCTGATCGAAACGGGTCATGGCTGCGGCATTGCGGGAGAGTACGCTGGCGTTATCCGCAATGGCGGCTTCACCGGCAAAAGCGCGTCCCAGGCCCGTGGCGGATTGTTCAGCCAGCTGGAACCCGGCGGCATGGGTTTGACCCGCGATCACCAGCAGGGCGATGGCGGACGGTTTGATGATGGAATGCATGGGAAAATCCTTGCTGTTACCCGAGGTTTCAATAGGTCATATGGATGGAGGCAGGATTTTATATGGTATGACCAGTAAGGCAACGCTCATGGTGGTTATCCGGAGAAAACAAGATTTAATGCTGGGATGATGTAGTCTAATAGCTTGATTGAAAAAGAAAAATAAACACGTGTGTGCTACAGCTGTGCGCTGAAACTGTTTTTTCGGATAAAAAAAGAGCGCCTGTCGGCGCTCTTTTCGGTGGCGTTCTAATCAGAACTTCATATTGAACTGGGCAGAGGCCAGGAAGGCATTGCCGTGGGAGGAGCCTTTCCAACGCAGAGGGTCTGAGTGGTTACGCAGACCTTCGTTGACATCAACCTCTTTACCGTCCAGATAGGCCATACCAAAGTCAATGCTCATATCAGTATTGATATGGTAGGTCGCGCCAGCGCTATACCAGACACGGTCAGAATCCGGGATGCTCAGGCTGCGGTATTCGGGCTCGATTGGGCTGTTGTCATAAGCAAAGCCAATACGCGCTTCCCAAGCCGGGTTGATATACCAGGTACCGCCGATTGAGTAACGAGTAGAGTCTTTAAACTTCTCATCCTTTTGCAGACATACGCCGCCAGCGCATTGGCCGCTGGTTGCTTTCAGCTCCTGGAAGGCACTCCAGTCAGTCCAGTTGACAGAGTAGTGAACGGCGAATTGCTGATTCAAACGGTGATAACCGGCAAACTCGGCCTGAGCAGGGAGATCCAGTTTCAGATTGCCATCAACAGTGCGGTTCCCTGAAGTGAGCCCCTGGAAGTCACCATCAAAGCTCATATCGACCTGTGAACGGTAGGTCAGAGCAAAGCGATGGTTCTCATTGACTTCGTACAGAGTGCCAACGTTCCAGCCAAAGCCCCAGGTATCGCCTTTCAGGTGAGCCAAGCGAGTATCTGTTGCCAGCGGGCCACCCTGGCTCGGTGGGTTCAGCGGACCCAGCAGACCAGCATAGCGGTTGAGTTCGGCAGCACCGTAAACGGCGTTGATACCGGCACCCACACTGAAGTGCTCATTGATGCGATAGGCGATGTTCGGGTTGATATTGAGAGTCATCAGTTCAGTATCACCGGCACCGGCACCAGCCGGGAAGGTTTTGGAGTACTCGGTAGATAGCCCGTAATTTGAGAAGAGGCCGATACCCCAAGCCCACTGGTCATTCAGCGGCTGAATAAAATAAGCGGCAGGAACGAATGCTGACGGAGCAATACCTGATTCGCTGGCAGGAACTGTACCCAGAGGCGTAGCAACGCTGCCATTCACATCGACATCCGGCTTGATGTAGGTGCCGGAGACAGAAACCGCCATCTTGTCGAAGGTGGTCATGGCAGCCGGGTTACGGGCCAGCACGGAGGCGTTGTCGGCGATAGCCGCTTCACCGGCATAGGCGCGACCCAGACCGGAGGCCGAGTGCTCGTTCAACTGGAATGCCGCGGCATGGACTTGACCGGTGGCCAGCGCGATGGTGGCGGCAATCAGGCTCTTCTTGAAAATAGTTGTCGTCATGGTGTTCTCTCTTGTAGGCAGATTTTTTTGCCGATATTGGCTGCACGTTCAATGCAAACCTCGACAAAATCCGTTTTTATTTCAGCTTCTTCCCAATCAATTCTGGCGTGATTCTATGGATCTGGTAGGAGGTAAGAAATCAGACCAGTGACAGCAGAATACATAAAAGTGATCGATGTGTTAATCATTTGTTTTAACTTGCTGTTTAATTCATCATTTTCAGGGTCTAAAGGCGGAATATTGACCTGGATTGCCGATCTCCGTCACAAAAATAATTTTGTCAATTTTTCGAAATCTTGAGGCAAATGAGTGACAAAGGGGAGTAAACAGGGAGGGAACAGGCAGCGTCTCGTGACCGCCGCCTGCTATTGAGGATGGCTCTGAGGTTGTTAACCAGCGATGTTAAATGTCCCACTGCAGACGTGACTGCAGGGCGTTGGCAACAGGGGCAAGTGGCTCTTTCATCTCGCCAATCAGTACCATATTGGCGCCTTTGAGCTGGACTATCTCCCCTTTGAGGGTGCCATCATCAAAGGTGTCCTGTTGCAGGGTTAATGGCACATGTTTGGGCACTAAAAAGAGAGTGACTGGCCCCATCTTTCCCTGGATCACCATGTGCAAGGCCGGTCCCTGATAAAACGAGCAGTGATTGACATAGGTCACCTTAAGCCCATCCATCCCGCTTAAGGTGGCGCCATACTTCTCCATCTTGGCATTGATGCTATGCAGATTGACCTGCTCATCGACACCTTCAATAAAGGGTTCTTCACCATAGACATGAGCCATCGCCACCTGTGCGAGGGAGAGGGCCGCAGGAGCCGTTTCTGGCAGCGTGATCCAGCGGGTGCTCATTCCCAGCAGGAAGGCGACCGATGCAGCCAGGGCGATCTGGCGCCAGGATGTCGATGTCCGGATCTTGACCGGTGCCGTGCCAAGGGGGCGGGATGGCGGCATATCATCTGGCGCGTCACTGTCTTGCAGCATGGCTTGCCTGAGCAGGATCCGCTCGGCCAGTCCGGCGGGAACCTCTACCTGCATGGTGCGCTTGAGGCTTCTGTCGAACTGCTTCATCTCGTCGAGGTAGTTCCGATTGGCCTGGCTTGCTTCAGCAGTTTTGAGAAAGTCCGGTTGTTGATCGTTGGGCTGGATCATGGCGTTGCGGCGAAATTCGAGTTCATCCATGTCCGTGTCCTCTTGCTTGGTTCTTCTGCTCCATCGCCTCCTTGATCTGGTTGCGGGCGCGAAACAGTCGGGTCATAACGGTGTTCTTGTTGAGGCCGAGCATCTCGGCAATCTCCTCACCACTGAATCCTCCCACGACTTGCAGCAGCAGTGGCTCCTGATACTCCTCGGGCAACCGGGCGATGTGACGGTGCAACCACTCGTTCTCCATCTCCTGTTCGCTGTGCAGCGCATCGTGCTGGGGTTGAGGGTGATCGTCGAGATCAATCAGTTCCAGCTGTTTGCGTTCAAAGCGGCGGGCGTTTTCCCGTCTGAGGATGGTGATCAGCCACCCTTTGGCTGCCTTGTCATCCTGCAGGGTGTCGATAGCCTTCCATGCTCGCAGAAAGGTCTCTTGCACCAGATCTTCCGCTACGTTGGGATCCCGGGTCAGCCAGTAGGCATACCGGTATAGATCGCCGTGCAGCGCATGAACCAGTGCTTCAAATTTGGTTTGTTTGTCAGCCATGGGATCAGAGACCGGCGAAATGGCCGGATCATTTCCACCAATATGCTGCTGAGCACGTTTTTTTCTAAAAAACAGCAGTGCCATAGAGCAATCCTTGTCAGGGGGCGTGGCGGCGGAAGCGGTAACTCCCGTGCGCCAGCAGGTAAATCAGGTGCGCAATACCGGCAGCTTCATCTGCCCTGAGGGTACGCGCCAGAGCGCGCCACTCGATGGGGGGGCCAGAAGAGGGTCGTGAAAAACAGGCTCGCTCGAGTGCGGCTAGCGCGTTGCCGAGCCGATTATGCCCAGCGTCAGGCAACTGGCCTAATTGATAATAGGAGACCTGCCAGCGCAAGGTCGCCCACTTGATCAGCGTCTTGCGACTGGCATCCGGCTGGTGTCGGGCAAGGGCTCGTTGCAGTTGATAGAAGGCGCGCCAGCGGGGCCCGTTGCGCCATAGCGTACGCAGCGTTATGGCCAGCACGACCCACCAAAGGCTCTCTCGCAGTGCCACCTGCGATGTCTGCTGATCAGGTTGCCGATTTGTCGTTGCCTGAAACGTCAGCGTGATGGCGGGCAGGCTGGCCTGCTCAATCCGGCCACTTTGGGTATTAAACCAGGGCAGATCAATGGGGGGCAGCTGGTAGTCGCCGCTCTGCTCCGCGACCAGAGTCTGGCGCCACTGTCGCTCAAACAGCAGCTTGCCATCTCGGTAACGCTCCTGCTGTTGCTCGCCATCGGGATGTGCCTGTATGCCGCTTGGCAGTTGATGGGCCATCAGGGGGGCAAGCTGGATCTGGCCGCTGTCACCATTTTCCATGGTCAGGGTGAGGATCCGGATCAGCGGTTCACCCACTTCCCCCTTGGAGGCCGGTTCAAGCCGTTGACTCAGGGTCAGCCGGGTGGCCACCGGCGTGGCGGGGGCCTTGTCGACCCTCACCTCGAGCGGTGCCGCGCGGGCCGAGAGTTTTTGCGGCTTGCTCCCCTGCTGCGTGAGCTGCCCCTGCAAGCGGGGTGAGTCGAGGAGCCATAGCCCAGGCGCTTTTGCCTGAACGAGCCAGCTGCGGGTGAGCCGGCCTGGTAGACCAGCCTGAGCGGGGGCGATCCACTCGTCGCTACCGAGGCGACGGATGGTGAAGCTAGCAGAGCTGAGTTCGCTCAGCGCCGGGTTTTGCATACTGGTGGGCAGCCACAGTGTCAGCCGGTAGATCACCGGCTGGCCGGGATAGAGCGGGCCCTGATGATCAAGGCTGGCCTGCATCTCGAGGGGCGAGGGGGCTGCGGGTTGCGGTAGTGCCGCTGTTTTCACCTCTCTCAATGGCAGGGTGAGCGAGGGGGTGAACTCATTTCCCAGCTTGAGCGGGGCAATCACCACCTCGGTATTTGCGGTTGAATTGCTCTGGTGCAGCGGGATCTGCCAGCGAGTCAGTTGTTGTACCGGGGTCGTGACCCGGCTCATGGTCACTCTGCCCACTGCAAATTGGCGCAGTAGGGGGGAGATCTCCAGCTCGTTGCTCTGGCGCTCGCCATCCGCTTCGATGATCAGCAGCCAATCGCTGGGGTCAGCCCCCGGCAGCAGCTCTGCCCGGGGGGGTAAGGCCCAGCAAAGTGGACTCGCCAGTGCGAGCAACAACCCCCATCCTGCCCGCGTCACCAGGGCTCCTCCACCTTGATAAGATCCCGGCGCAGCGCCTCTTTACGCAGTCGCTGCTCCAGTAGCAACACCGGGGGAGAGGAGGGCAAGGGCATTGCCGTCGCCTGCTGAGCTGCCGATGGTTCGGGCTGCTTGCTGTTACTGGTATCGGGAGCGGCCGCCGCTGTGCCCTGTAACAGAGAGAGGTTATAGAGCGCATCTTCATGGCCGGGTTCCAGTGCCAGGGCCGCCAGATAGGCCTCCTTGGCCGCGGCAAACTCCCCCAGCTGCAGCAGGGCATTGCCGCGGTTGTAGTGGGCGGTGGCACTCGCCGCTTCCTGATAGGCTGAGATGGCTTGCCGGTAGGCACCAGCTCGATACCAGGCGTTGCCGCGCCAGACTGGATCGTTGAAGGTGCGGGCTGCCCGCTGAAAATCCCCCTCTTGATAAGCCTGCATCGCTTGCAGGTCTCCCCTCTCTGCCGCTTGCAGGTCTTGTGGCGCAAGCAGCTGAGCACCCACCATCAGCGCCATCATCAACCGGGCGCCGACTCTGGCCAGCAAGGCCAGTGGTAACAAGGGGATCAGCAGCCAGGGGCCAAGATCCAGTGGTGCCGGGGTGAGGGCCGAGGTCGTGGTGGGGAGGGAAGCAAAGCGGGGTGTGTTGCTGCCAAGCCACTGCAGCTCACCGCCGAGGCGATTGGCCAGTGCGGCAATGGCCTGACTATCGGGGGCGGGCAACTGCGCGGGCATGCGGGCGGCAAACCCCAACTCATTGGCCGGAATGGCGGGCATGGGGGCCGGTTGACCACTGCTGGCAAGCAGAATATCGAGGCGTGCCGACTGGGTGTCGCGGCAAAGAAGGCGTTGCTGGCAGGGCCACAGGGCGGCGATTTGGGTCATCTGATTCCGGGTGAGGTCGTCGGTGATCAGCAGCAGACGCGCTTGTTCTCCAGGGGCCAGCTGCTTCATGGCAAGTTCCACCGCCCGTGCCGGGTTGCTGCCCTGCAGCGGCATGATATCGGGGCGCAAGTCGGGCAGCAGCAGCGAAAGGGCTTGATGATCCCGGGTGGGCGGCATGGCGAGGTAGGCATCGCCTGCGTAGAGGATCAGCGCGATGCGCTCGCCCTGAGCACGGCTCAGCAGTTGCTGCAACTGCCACCTGACCCGGGTCGCCCGATCCGGTTTGAGGTCGGTGGCGGTCATCGAGCGTGACAAGTCCAGCAGCCAGATATCGAGCGGCGCTGCAGGCTGCTGTTGCAGCTCGCCGCGCAGTGCCGGTCCGCTCAGAGCCAAAATGACGGGCAGTGTCGCCAACCAAAGCCAGGGGCGTTGAGGGTGGGATGCTGGCAGCAGATAAGCCTGCATCGCAGGTGCGAGCAGCGTGGGCTTGCGACGACGGCGCCACCCTTGCCAGAGCCAGGGGATGAGTGCGATCAGCCACAGGGGGCGGAGCAAGATCAACTCCATCTGCGTGCGCCTCGTGTCAGCCAGCTACGCACCATGCGAAACTCCAGCCTGCCGTGCCCTGACGGCAGAAGCAACAAGCCACAAAGCAGTGCCAACGGCCAGGGGTAGAGCTCGATCACCGGCTGGTACTGGGCAATCGGCATGGGGGCAGGTTCAAGGGCATTGATGGTCACGTTGATGGCATCGAGATCGCTCTGGGTGCGTGCCCGAAAGTAACGCCCTTGGCCTGTCTGTGCCAGCTCTTTCAGGAGCGGCTCGTCCAGTTCGCTGCTGGGATCGGCCTGACCACTGCCCGCCTCATCGTAGGGTTGAATAAAGGTATCGGGATCGGCCCCGACCCCCAGCGTGTAGATCCGTATTCCCTGCGCTGCGGCGAGTTTTGCCTCCTGCAGCGGGTCGGCATTGCCTGCGGTATTGCGGCCATCAGTGACCAGCAGCAGGGCGGTGGGGCGACCCGGATCTCCATGCTGACGTGCCAGCTGGATGGCTTCGCCAAGGGCGGTGGTTCGGCCGACAAGATCAAAATCGAGCTCGTCGCTCAAGGTCAACAGCGCCGGGATCTCCTGAGTGAGGGGAGAGAGCAGGTAGGCGTGATCGGCAAAGACAATGAGGCCCACCCTGTCTCCGGCCCGTTTGGCGATCAGCGTCTTGATCTGCTGGCGCACCGCCGTTAGCCGTGCTTGCTGCTCGCCGTTATCGAGCATATCAGGGGTGCGCATGCTGTCTGACAGATCCACCGCCAGCAGCAGATCCCGACTCCCTTCATATTGAATAACCGGTTCTCCCCACCACTGGGGGCGGCAGAGGGCGAGGATAAGGGCGCACCAGAGCAGCATGGCGCGCCAGAGCGGTAATCCGGCCTGAGGACGCAGCAGCGCAAACCCGGGGTGAGCCAGATAGCCGCGGCGCAGGGGCGGCAAGCCGAAGCGCACCAGCAAGGGCAGTACCAGCGCCAGCGCAAACCAGGGCCAGGCCAGGATCATGAATGCCTCCGTGCGGTTTTACGCCCCGAGCGGGGAGAGCGTTGCAAGAAGAGGGTCTGACCCCAGCGGCGATAATGTTGCCGCAGTTGTTCGCTCTGCTCGCGAGTCGGGTTCTGGCTGCCATAGAGCCAACTGCTCCAGTGAGACGAAAACTGGCTAAAATTGCTGCCGCCGTGACGATCGACGAAGGCGAGCCACGCCTCTCCCTGCAATTGGCGCGCCTCGGGCCAGCGTTGCAGTGCTTCATGACGCAGGGCCTCCTGTATGCGTGCCACCAGCAGCGCCGGATCTCCCTCCAGCTGATGACACCAGCGGCGGTAACGTATCACTCTCCGGGCAATCAAGACGATCAGCAGCAGCAATAACGCTGTGATCAATAGCCACAGTAGCGCCTGCACTCTGGGATCAAGACTCTGTTCAATCAGATCAGGTCCCGGGTGGATGTCGCGCATCAGGGCGGCCAGCAGCGGAGTGATGGCGTCGGAGGCTGGACTGGCGCTGTCGAGTTCGGCGGGCGAGATCATCCCTGATGACATAGCCCCTCCTGCCACTGCTGTTGCAGCGTCTGGCTGTTATCGAGCAGATAGAGGCGCTGCACCAATGGCAACAGCAACTGCTTGCCGTGGGCCAGCTGCTGCTCGGCGGCATGCCGGTAGCGCTGGGAGAAACCGGCATGGCTCCCATCCAGCCAGCCCTGATAGTGCTGCCCTGGCCGATCGATAGCCACTGGCAGCTGGCCGTCAGGGGGAAGGGCTGCCTCGAGGGGGTCACGGATCTGCCAATAGTGAATATCGTGGCGGCGGGAGAGCAGTTGCAATTGCTGACAGAGCGCCGACTCGCAGGATCTGTGATCGGTGATGATCGTCAGCTTGGCACCGTGAGGCAGCTTCACGCCGGACAAGGTGTCGCCCAGCGAGTGAGAAAGCGCCCGGCGGGCCAGCCCTTGCTGATAGTGATGGCAGAGGGATTCGAGCAGGGGCAGCACGCTGCCGCGCTGGCTCTGGTGATTTGGGATAAGCCCGTGGCAAATCAGGGTGTTGTGCAGCTTCTCCCCTTGCCAGATCAGGGCTGCAGCCAGCTCGCACCCCAGTCGCGCCTTGAGCTGCAGTGTGGAGCCGAAATACATGGCGGGAGAGAGATCGAGCAGCAGCCAGTGCGCCTGATCCAGCTCCTCGCTATAGAGGCGGGTATAGGGACGACCGAGGCGTGCGGTCACTCGCCAGTCGATATGGCGTACCTCGTCACCAGCCTGATAGGCGCGCAGCTCCCGAAACGTGAGTCCGGGAGAGCGGCCCGGTTTGCCGCGTTCGCTGCTGCTTCTGCCTGCGTGAGGTGGCTTCCTGGCCTTGGCCCATAGCCGGATATTGAGCAGCCGTGGCAGCGACAGGGCGATATCGGGATGCAGACCGGGTTCTAGGGGCATGGCACCTGATCCAGCAGTTGAGCGATCAGGATATCGTTATCCAGATTGTCGGCCAGTGCCTGATAGCTGGGAATAAGGCGGTGGCGCAGCACCGGATAGGCTTGCAGCTGGATATCTTCCGGTAGCACATAATCTCGTCCGGCAAGCCAGGCTCGGGCGCGGGCGGAGCGAGCCAGCCCCAGCGTAGCCCGAGGGCTGGCCCCCACGGCAATCAATGGCTCAAGGGCAGGGCAAAGGCCGCTGCCCGGGCGAGTGGCGCAGACCAGCTCCACCAGATAGTGCTCCAGTCGGCTTTGCATGGTTACCGCCAGCACTTCGCTGCGGGCACGCTGCAAGCTGGTCTGACTCAGGGTCACTGGTGCCGCGCCAAGCTGTTCGCCGCTGGCGTTGAGCTGCAAGATGGCGAGCTCCATGGTGGGGCTTGGGTAATCCACCATCAACTTGAGCAGAAAGCGGTCGAGCTGCGCCTCCGGCAGGGGATAGGTTCCCTCCTGCTCGATGGGGTTCTGGGTGGCGGCGACCATAAAGAGAGGTGGCAGCCGCCAGCTCTTTTTGCCCACGGTGATCTGGTGTTCGGCCATGGCTTCCAGCAGCGCTGATTGTACCTTGGCTGGCGCCCGGTTGATCTCGTCTGCCAGCACCAGATGGTTGAAGAGGGGGCCTGGCTGGAAAACAAAACTGGCATCCTGCGGGTGAAACACCTCGCTGCCGGTGAGATCGGCAGGAAGCAGGTCGGGGGTAAACTGGATACGGGCAAAGCGCCCTTCGACGGCGCCAGCGAGCGCCTTGACGGCGCGGGTTTTAGCAAGGCCGGGGGCCCCTTCGATTAACACATGTCCTTCACATAACAGGGCAATCAGGAGCCCTTCTATTAGCTCCTCCTGCCCCAGGATCTGACTGCCAAGATAGTCCCTAAGTGCTCTGAACTCGGCCGCTGCCATGCGATAAACCCGTTGTTTTTATGGAAGTTGATCTTTTTATACTCCAGTTGCTCCCCAAGGGCGAGCAAAGGGGCCTTGCCGTGCTTAATTTAGTTTCAATCAGCTGTATGAAACTTGTGATTGGATTGTTAAGATGTGGCGCAATGAGGTCAGACCTCTGCCTTTTAAACCAAGGAGCCAGGATGAAACAGCCATTGAAACTGACGACTCGCCAGGGCGAACGGATTGCCGTCGTGGCGGGGCTGCGTACCCCCTTTGCCAAGCAGGCCACCGCCTTTCATGGCGTGCCTGCAGTCGATCTCGGCAAACTGGTGGTGAGCGAGATGCTCGCCCGTACCAATCTCGATCCCAAGCTTATCGACCAGCTGGTGTTTGGTCAGGTGGTTCAGATGCCGGAAGCCCCCAACATTGCCCGTGAAATCGTGCTTGGCACCGGCATGAGCGTCAATACCGATGCCTATAGCGTCTCCCGCGCCTGCGCCACCAGTTTTCAGGCGGTGGCCAACGTCACCGAATCCATCATGGCGGGCACTGTGGATATCGCCATCGCTGGCGGTGCGGACTCCTCCTCCGTGCTCCCTATCGGAGTGAGCAAGAAGCTGGCCCGTGCCCTGGTGGATCTCAACAAGGCGCGCAATCTGCAGCAGCGCTTCAATATTCTACGTCAGCTGCGGGTCAAGGATCTGCTGCCGGTGCCGCCTGCCGTGGCGGAATACTCTACTGGCCTCTCCATGGGACAGACCGCCGAGCAGATGGCCAAGAGTCACCAGATCAGCCGCGAGGCGCAAGATGCGTTAGCTCATCGCTCCCACACTCTGGCCGCGCAGGCTTGGGCCGATGGCAAGCTCAGTGGCGAGGTGTTTACCGCCCATGTACCGCCCTACAAGTCGCCGCTGGAGCGGGACAACAATATCCGTGAAAGCTCGGATCTCGCGAGCTACGCCAAGCTCAAGCCGGTGTTTGATCGGGTTCATGGCACAGTGACGGCTGCCAACGCCACGCCGCTGACCGATGGCGCTGCCGCCGTGCTGCTGATGCGCGAAGGGCGGGCGAAAGAGCTGGGCCTCAAACCGCTGGGCTATATCCGCAGCTTCGCTTTCTCGGCCATCGATGTGTGGCAAGACATGCTGATGGGGCCCTCCTACGCCACGCCGCTGGCGCTGGACAGAGCCGGCATCACGCTCAGCGATTTGACTCTGATCGACATGCACGAAGCCTTTGCCGCCCAGACTCTGGCCAACCTCAAGATGTTTGCCAGCCACGAGTTTGCCCGTGACAAGCTGGGCCGCGATCAGGCCATCGGCGAGGTGGACATGGAGAAGTTCAACGTCCTCGGCGGTTCGCTGGCCTATGGCCACCCCTTTGCCGCGACCGGTGCGCGGATGATCACCCAGACCCTGCACGAGCTGCGTCGTCGCGGTGGGGGATTGGGGCTCAACACCGCCTGTGCGGCGGGTGGATTGGGCGTGGCTATGGTGTTGGAGGTTGAATGATGAGCGCTAAGACTTTTTCCCTGGATGTTCGCAAAGATGGCATCGGCATCCTCACCATGGATGTGCCGGGCGAGAGCATGAATACCCTGAAAGCCGCCTTTGTCGAGGAGATCCGCTCCGTACTGGACGAGGTAAAACGCAACAAGGATTTGATCGGGCTGGTGATCACCTCCGGCAAGAAGGACTCCTTCATCGCCGGCGCTGACATTACCATGCTGGCCGCCTGCACCAGTGCCAAGGATGCCGAGACCCTGTCACGAGAAGGGCAGGAGATCTTTGCCGAGATCGAGGGGCTGACCATTCCGGTGATCGCCGCCATTCATGGCCCCTGCCTCGGTGGCGGGTTGGAGCTGGCGCTGGCCTGCCATGGTCGGGTGGTGACCGAGCACGGTAAAACCGTGCTGGGATTGCCGGAAGTGCAGCTCGGTCTGCTGCCGGGCTCTGGCGGTACCCAGCGTCTGCCGCGCCTTATCGGGGTGGCCAAGGCGCTGGATCTGATGCTGACCGGCAAGCAGGTGCGGGCCAAACAAGCCAAGAAATTGGGGCTGGTGGACGATGTGGTGCCGCCGTCAATCTTGCTGGATGCTGCCATCAAGCTGGCCAAGAAGGGCAAACCGCGCCATCAGTTGAAACGGGATCTGCAGGGCAAGGTGCTGGAGACCAACAAGCTGGGTCGCAAGGTGCTGTTCGATCAGGCCAGCAAGGGGGTGAAAGCCAAGACCCGCGGCAACTATCCGGCGCCGGAGCGGATCCTGGACGTGGTACGCATCGGCGTGGAGGAGGGGATGAAGGCCGGTCTGGCCGCTGAATCCCGCCACTTTGGCGAGCTGGTGATGACTGCCGAGTCTGCCGCCCTGCGTTCCATCTTCTTTGCCACCACGGAGATGAAGAAAGAGGTCACCTATCAGGGAGCCGAGCCGCGCAAGGTGGGCCATGCCGCCGTGCTGGGTGGTGGTCTGATGGGGGGCGGCATCGCGTTCGTCACCGCTACCAAGGCGGGCGTGCCGGTGCGGATCAAGGATGTGGCAAGCGCCGGGATCGGCAATGCCATGCGCTACAGCTATGACATTCTGGCCAAGAAGCTCAAGCGCCGTCATATCCTGCGCAGCGAGCTGGAAAAGCAGATGAGCCTGTTGACCGGTACCCTCGACTACTCCGGTTTCCACCGGGTGGACATGGTGGTGGAGGCGGTGTTTGAAGATCTCAATCTCAAACACCAGATGGTGAAGGACGTGGAGCGTGAGTGCGGTGAGCACACAGTGTTTGCCTCCAACACCTCTTCCTTGCCCATCAACCAGATTGCGGCAGAGGCGGCGCACCCAGAGCGAGTCGTGGGGCTGCACTACTTCAGCCCGGTGGACAAGATGCCGCTGGCGGAGATCATCCCCCACGCTGGCACCAGTGCCGAGACGGTCGCTACCACCCTGGCTTTTGCCCGCGCCCAGGGCAAAACGCCCATCGTGGTGAAGGACGAAGCCGGTTTCTACGTCAACCGCATCCTGGCGCCCTACATGAATGAGGCGGCAAGACTGGTGCTGGAAGGGGAGCCGGTAGAGGTGCTGGATAGCGCGCTGCTGGACTTTGGCTTCCCGGTTGGCCCCATCACCTTGCTCGATGAGGTGGGGATCGATGTGGGCGCCAAGATCTCCCCCATCCTTGAGAAAGAGCTGGGCGGCGAGCAGTTCCAGGCGCCCAAGGCGTTCGACAAGCTGCTGCAAAATGATCGCAAGGGACGCAAGAACGGCAAGGGCTTCTATCTCTATGGCAAGGCGGCACCGCGCAACAAGCTGACTGGCAAAGAGGGCAAGAAGACGGTGGACGAGAGCGTCTATGGCGTGCTCGGCATCAAGCCGTCTGCCAAGCTGGCCCGTCAGGAGATCGCCGAGCGCTGCGTGCTGCTGATGCTCAACGAAGCGGCCATGGCGCTGGATAGCGGTGTGGTGGCGTCGGCCCGTGATGGTGATATCGGTGCCATCTTCGGCATCGGTTTCCCGCCTTTCCTTGGCGGCCCGTTCCGCTACATGGACACGCTTGGGATTGATCATCTGGTTGGCCGTCTGGAGTATTACCAGAAGCGCCATGGCGACCGGTTTGCCCCTTGTGCCCGCCTCAAGGCAATGGCCGCAGAGCAGCAGACCTTCTACTGATAACTGCTGCAGATTGACCGCAAGACAACGAGGCCCGCACCCATGCGGGCCTCTTTCTATGCTGTGGTTTGTTCGGGTTATTCAGGTGGTGCTGCGATGATGCAGGCAGAGGCGAAGGCCGAAAAAATGGCCCACCGAAGTGGGCCATTTGCGAGGTGGTAAGCTTAGATACCCGGCTTACGCTCCGGGCAGCGGCCGATAATATCGGGTGGCAGTTCACCGTTGTCCTGCTCCAGCACCACGTCGAATCCCCACAGTTGATGGAGGTGCTTGAGCACCTCATGGCGAGAGTCGCCAAGGGGGATGCGGTTGTGGGGCACATAGCGCAGGGTGAGGGAGCGATCCCCCTTCACGGCGACGTTGTACACCTGAATATTGGGTTCCAGATTGCTGAGGTTGTACTGGGCCGACAGAGTATTGCGCACCTGACGGTACCCCTCGTCATTGTGGATAGCGGAGACCTTCAGATAGTTCTTCAGATCGTCGTCATCAATGGCGAACAACTTCATATCCCGCATCACTTTCGGGCTTAAGAACTGGCTGATAAAGCTCTCGTCCTTGAAGTTCTGCATGGCAAAGTGGAGGGTGTCGACCCAGTTGCTGCCGGCATAGTCGGGGAACCAGTATCTATCCTCCTCGGTCGGGTTCTCGCAGATGCGGCGCAGGTCGGTAAACATGGCAAACCCCAGCGCATAAGGGTTGATCCCCGAGTAGTAGCGACTGTTGTAAGCAGGTTGATAGACCACATTGGTGTGGCTGTGCAGCACCTCCATCATGAAGCGATCGCTCAGCTTGCCCTCGTCATAGAGGTGATTGAGGATGGTGTAGTGCCAGAAGGTGGCCCACCCCTCGTTCATCACCTGAGTCTGCTTTTGTGGATAGAAATACTGACTTATCTTGCGCACGATGCGCACCACTTCCCGCTGCCAAGGCTCCAGCAAGGGGGCATTCTTCTCGATGAAGTAGAGGATGTTCTCCTGGGGCTCTGCGGGGTAGCGCCTGTCCTCCACCCCTGCCGCTTTATGCTGCTTGGGCAGGGTACGCCACAGCTCATTGACCTGAGTTTGCAGATAATCTTCCCGCGCCTTCTGGCGCCGCTTCTCCTCGGCCATGGAGATCTTCTGGGGACGCTTGTAGCGATCCACCCCGAAGTTCATCAGGGCATGGCAGGAATCGAGCAGCTGTTCCACCGCCTCGATGCCATGCTTCTCTTCGCACTGGGTGATGTAGTTCTTGGCGAACAGCAGGTAGTCGATGATGGAGGAGGCATCGGTCCAGGCCTTGAACAGGTAGTTGTTCTTGAAGAAGGAGTTATGACCGTAGCAGGCGTGCGCCATCACCAGCGCCTGCATCGGCATGGTGTTCTCCTCCATCAGGTAGGCGATGCAGGGATCGGAATTGATGACGATCTCGTAGGCCAGTCCCATCTGGCCGCGCTTGTAGTTGCGCTCGGTATGGATAAAGCGCTTGCCGAACGACCAGTGCTGATAGCCGATGGGCATGCCGACGCTGGAGTAGGCATCCATCATCTGCTCGGCGGTGATCACCTCGATCTGGTTGGGGTAGGTGTCCAGCTTGTAGAAACGGGCGACCCGGGCGATCTCCTGGTGATAGGTCTCCAGCAGATCGAAGTTCCAGTCTGGTCCGTCATCCAGTGGCGCTACACGTTTTTCTGTTTCGATCATGTGACCTCCTCACGCCGCTTGTTTCTTGAACAGCTCGCGGAACACCGGATAGATATCCTCGACCTTGCGAATGTGCTCCATCGCAAAGTGGGGGAACTGGCTGGCTACCGACTCATATTCGTGCCAAAGGGTCTGGTGGGCACGGGTGGTGATCTCGATGTAGGAGTAGTACCGCACCCTTGGCATGATGTCCCGCGCCAGAATTTCACGGCACTGCGGTGAGTCATCGGCCCAGTTGTCACCATCCGACGCCTGCGCCGCATAGATGTTCCACTGGTTGGCCGGGTAACGCTCGTTGATGATGTCATTCATCATCTTGAGGGCGCTGGAGACGATGGTGCCGCCTGTCTCCTGGGAGTAGAAGAACTCGTGTTCATCCACCTCCTTGGCCTGGGTATGGTGGCGGATATAGACCACTTCTACGTTCTTGTAAGTCCGGCTCAGGAACAGATAGAGCAGGATATAGAAACGTTTGGCCATCTCCTTGGTGGCCTGATCCATGGAGCCCGAGACGTCCATCAGACAGAACATCACCGCTTGGCTGGAGGGGACGGGCCGTTTGACGAAGTTGTTGAACTTGAGATCGAAGGTGTCAATAAACGGTACCGCATCGATCCGTCGTTTCAGCTCCCTGATCTCCTTCTCGAGCAGGGCGATCTCGGCAAAGTGTTCGTTGGGATCGGTGGCCAGCAGGGCCAGCCGATCTTCCAGTTCATGCAGTTGGCGCTTCTTGCCCGCTTGCAGCGCCATGCGCCGCGCCAGTGAATTTTGCAGGGAACGCACCACGTTGATATTGGCGGGCACCCCGTTGGAGGTGTAGCCCGCCCGATAGGTTTTCACCTCCATCAGCTGGTTGAGCTGGGTTTTCTGCAGCCTGGGCAGCTCCAGATCTTCAAACAGCAGATCGAGATACTCATCCTTGGAGATCTGGAACACGAAATCATCGGCCCCTTCTCCCTGATTGGATGCTTGTCCCTCGCCTGAACCCTGTCCGCCGCCCCCTCCTTTGGGACGGTCAATCTTGTCGCCGGAGACGAACTGATCATTGCCGGGATGCACCATCTCCCGTTTACCGCCGTGCCCCTGATGAAAATGGGGCTCGCCAATATCCTTGGTCGGGATGCTTATGCTCTCGCCCTTGTCAACGTCCTGAATGCTGCGCTTGGAGACAGCATCCGAGACCGCTTGTTTTATCTGCTTCTTGTAGCGGCGGATGAAGCGCTGCCGATTGACAGCGCTTTTGTTTTTGCCGTTGAGCCTGCGGTCGATAAAATGCGCCATAACTCCCCCTTGAACAGTCAGGGTCAGGATGACTTGCGTACCCTGAGATACCATTCGGAGAGCAGTCGCACCTGTTTGCGGGTGTAGCCTTTCTCCATCATCCGTTCGACAAAGTTATCGTGCTTCTTCTGCTCCTCGGCCGAGGTTTTGCTGTTGAAGGAGATAACCGGCAGCAGCTCTTCCGTGTTGGAGAACATCTTCTTCTCGATCACGGTGCGCAGCTTTTCGTAACTGGTCCAGTTGGGGTTACGGCCTGCATTGTTGGCCCGGGCACGCAGCACGAAGTTGACGATTTCGTTACGGAAATCTTTCGGGTTGCTGATCCCGGCGGGTTTTTCAATTTTCTCCAGCTCGCTGTTGAGAGACGCTCTGTCAAACAGCTGGCCGGTTTCGGGGTCACGGTACTCCTGATCCTGGATCCAGAAGTCGGCGTAGGTGACGTAGCGATCGAAGATGTTCTGACCGTACTCGGAGTAGGACTCGAGATAGGCGGTCTGGATCTCCTTGCCGATGAACTCCACATAGCGCGGGGTCAGATAGCCCTTGATGAACTCAAGGTAGCGATCGTGCAGCTCTTGCGGGAACTGTTCGCGCTCGATCTGCTGCTCCAGCACATAGAAGAGGTGCACCGGGTTGGCGGCCACTTCCGCGTGGTCGAAGTTGAAGACGCGGGAGAGGATCTTGAACGCAAAGCGGGTAGAGAGACCATTCATCCCTTCGTCTACACCTGCGTAGTCGCGATACTCCTGATAGCTCTTCGCCTTCGGATCTGTGTCCTTCAGACTTTCGCCATCATAGACCCGCATCTTGGAGTAGATGCTGGAGTTTTCGGGTTCTTTCAGCCGTGACAACACCGAGAACTGACCCAGCAGTTCGAGGGTGCCCGGGGCGCATTTGGCCTCGGTCAGTTCACTGTTGACCAGCAGCTTCTCGTAGATCTTCACCTCTTCCGAGACGCGCAGGCAGTAAGGCACCTTGACGATGTAAACGCGGTCGAGGAAAGCTTCGTTGTTCTTGTTGTTGCGGAACTGCTGCCACTCGGATTCGTTGGAGTGAGCCAGCAGAATGCCGTCAAAGGGGAGGGCGGAGAGCCCTTCGGTACCGTTGTAGTTACCCTCCTGGGTTGCTGTCAGCAGCGGGTGCAGCACCTTGATGGGGGCCTTGAACATCTCCACAAATTCCATCACTCCCTGGTTCGCTTTACACAGCGCACCTGAGTAGGAGTAGGCATCGGCGTCATCCTGGGCGAAGTGCTCCAGCATGCGGATGTCGACCTTGCCGACCAGTGAGGAGATATCCTGGTTGTTGTCATCACCGGGTTCCGTTTTGGCTATGGCAATTTGATCGAGAATGGAGGGGTTGACCTTCTCCACCTTGAACTTGGTGATGTCGCCGCCAAACTCGTGCAGGCGTTTGGCCACCCAGGGGGACATGATGGGACGCAGGTAACGGCGCGGGATACCGTACTCTTTTTCCAGGATCTCCCCATCCTCTTCGATGTCGAACAGGCAGAAGGGGTGATCGTTGACCGGTGAGCCCTTGATGCGATAGATGGGCACCTTCTGCATCAGGGATTTGAGTTTCTCTGCCAGCGAGGATTTACCGCCGCCAACGGGGCCCAGCAGATAGAGGATCTGTTTCTTCTCTTCCAACCCCTGGGCGGAGTGTTTGAGGTAGGAGACGATCTGTTCGATGGCCTCTTCCATCCCGTAGAAATCCTTGAAGGCGGGATAGCGTGCCACGACGCGGTTGGAGAAGAGTCGGCTCAGTCTGGGGTTGGCTGAGGTGTCTACCATCTCCGGCTCACCAATGGCGGTCAGCAGACGTTCGGCTGCGGAGGCGTAGCAGGCTTTGTCCTGCTTACACATATCCAGGAACTCCTGGATGGTATATTCCTCTTCTCTCGCTTTTTCATATCGCTGTTGGTAATGCTCGAATATGCCCATAACTTTGCCCTCGTTATAGTCGCTTACCCTGAAAAATGTGGATGACTGCTTTTGTGTTGTGCGCTTTTAAAGCCTAGTCAACAGACTCCAGTAATCCATCACGGTTGATAGGTTAAATTCTGAAGAAACCTGCCCGATCCTTGTGCGGGGAGGGTCAGTCAACAACACCGCTATGTTACTGACTGTTAAATTATTTTTGCCACGATAGTGAGGTAAATGTCAAAGACATAAAAAATAAATGTTTATGGGAAACAGGGAACTTATTGCGAAAAGATTAAGGGGTTTGACGAAAGGCAATGGGGCTGCGGGTTGGCGGGGTTATGAATGAAAATATCATTACGTGAACGTCAACGTAAATTGCTTTGTTTGGAGTTTAGACTCTAATTTTTACATTGACGCTACATTTTGAGTGCCCTAGATTGGCGATGTGTGAGCAGCAAGACGCTTTAGCAAGAGAGTTGACTGTTGCCTCACCAAGCTCTGTTTAAGCACGTTTCCGTTGGCTTGACCCTCGCAACCGCGAGGGTCTTCTTTTTCTGTGTCTATAAACGCTTCTGCTGGTGGCTATTGAAGCCGCCAGCACTCACCTAGCAAGGGTAGGCTTGTTGCACTGCCGCCAGGACGCGGGCAAACGGGTGGGCGGCCAACTGGCCTGCGCCCGCCAGCGATTTGGCCTTGACCCGGCTGGTCAGCGGTGTGGTGATGCCGCACAGGAAACGGGCCAGAACACGAGCATCCACCGAACCGGTTTTGGCAATCAGCGGATCGCACCAGGCGCGGATCCCCGCCTCGTTTGGCATGGTCAGTGAGGATAGGGGAGGAAGATGTGCCACCTCGCCGCGACAAACCGAACAGTGGCCACAATGAACCGGCGCCACCTCATCGGCGAAATAGCGGGCGAGGCGGTGGCTCAGGCACTCATTCGAAGTGAAAAAGTCGAGCATGGCTTGCAGTCTTGCCAGCTCGCTCTGCTCTTTTTGCAGGAACAGGGCGTGCAGGGCATTTGCTTCCTGCTCGTTGTCCCACCCCTGACGGGTGATCCGGTAGACCTCAGTCATCTGTTTGCTTTCAAGCTCGATCCAGCCTTGCTGCTGCAGGTAGTCGAGCGCCGCAACGGCCCGCTGCCGCTCCCCCTGATAGCCCTGCCATAGGGCGTCAAAGTCCATGGTGCACCAACTGCGGGCTTGCGGGGCGCAGGCGAACAGTTGCTCCAGAAACTGGCGACGATCCGGATTGAAGCGACTCACTATCTCGCCTTTATCCAGCACAAACTTGAAGCGGTAGTCGGCGTAGTAGCTGTAGGCCGGGGTGATGATGCCTGCCATCTCCAGATAGACCAGCAGGGTTTTAAGGGGCAACTGGCGGATATTGGTGTCGTTGGAGAGGCGCAGCAGGGTGAATTCCCACTCGCTCCCGCTCTGCTTGATGATGGCAAGGAGCTGGAGGATGGCACTCAAATCCGGCGTATCGCCGTAGACGAAGTTCTCCAGCACCGGCAGCTGGCTCTGGTTGGCCAGCACGATACAGCGCGATGGCTGGCCATCCCGTCCGGCGCGGCCAATCTCCTGGCTGTAGTTCTCGATGGATTTAGGCAGATCGTAGTGAATGACCCGCCGGATATCCGCTTTGTCGATCCCCATGCCAAAGGCGATGGTGGCGACGATGCAATCCACCTTGCCCGCCATGAAGTCGTGCTGGATCTGACTGCGCAGCGCCGAGTCGAGTCCGGCATGATAGGCGCGGGCGTTGATCCCTTCTCTAATGAGGTGCTCGGCACAGGCTTCTGCGGTGTGTTGCAAGGTGACGTAGACGATGGTGGGGGCCGCCGGATCGTTGGCCAACTCCTGCGCGAGCCAGCTATCCCGCGCATCGAGCGCCAGGGGAATGACCGTCAGATCAAGATTGGAGCGGTAGAAACCGGTGACCACGACCCCCTCCGGCGCGATGCCGAATTTGGTCTGCATATCCTGAATAACCGCCGGTGTGGCGGTGGCGGTGAGCAGCAGCACCTGCGGGATCTTCAGGTCATGGCGATAGCTCGGCAGCTTGAGGTAGTCGGGGCGAAAGTTGTGGCCCCACTCCGAGATACAGTGCGCCTCATCGACGACCAGCAGCGAGAGCGGCACTTGCTGGATAAAGCGGCGAAAGCGCTCGTTCTTGAGTCGCTCCACCGAGATCATCAGGATCTTGAGCTGGCCATCCAGCGCCTGCTGCATCACTCGTCGGCTCTCCTCCGGGCTCTGGCTTGAGTCGAGGGTAGCGGCGCTTATTTCCTTGCTTTTGAGGAAGGCGAGTTGATCGTGCATCAGCGCCAGCAGCGGCGAGATAACCAGGGTCAGGTGAGGTAGGGCGAGGGCAGGCAGTTGATAACAGAGCGACTTGCCGGAGCCGGTGGGAAAGATAGCGGCGGCACTCTGACCTGCCAGCACCCGGCTGATCACCGCCTCCTGACCAGGTCTGAGTGCGGAGAAACCAAAATATTGGTTGAGCAGGGATGGGATCATGGCAAGGCTCCGCAGCAAATGGGGGATGATAGCACAGCGACGACGGTCACGGATGACACAGGAATGGTCCTGAGGGTAAGGGCAGAGAGTGTCGATAAAACGTACAAAAATGGGTGGTTGCGCTGTGGTTAAGGTTTTGTTGCGGTTTTTTGTGATGGAAACGGGATATTTTTTGGTGAGTCTCTGGAAAAAAAAGATGGCGAATGGGATATTCCGACATGCAATCCGGTGATTGGCGGATCGGCCCGACAGAAGGCTGGCCACAGACACCACATTCGGGCGACAGGGGTCTCCCGATGGGTGGTTGCAGACAGGACTCATGATTCATGCACTACGGTGCTTAGGGACTTTTTTGATGACACAACAACACCCCCTCCTTCGGCTGGTCAATAGCACCAGTCTGGTCAGCCAGATCCTGGTTGGTCTGGTATTCGGTATCTTGCTGGCGATGTTTGCCCCCGAGTGGGCGAAAACGGCTGGTCTGCTCGGCAGTCTGTTCGTTGGCGCACTGAAAGCGGTAGCCCCGCTGCTGGTATTCGTACTGGTGATGGCGGCCATCATTGGTCACAAGCAGGGTCAGAAGACCAATATGCGACCGATCCTGCTGCTCTATCTGTTTGGTACCTTCTCTGCGGCCGTGGTCGCGGTGATTGCCAGCTTCCTGTTCCCCTCCAACCTCCATCTGGTGGCCAATACTGCCGAGATCACCCCGCCAGGCGGGATCACCGAGGTACTGCAGACCCTGCTGTTCAACGTGGTGACCAACCCGGTCAAGGCGCTGATGGATGCCAACTATATCGGGATCCTGGCGTGGGCCATCGGTCTGGGTATCGCCATGCGCCATGCCAACGAGAGCACCAAGGCGCTCATCACTGACCTGTCTCACGGTGTCTCCGCCATCGTGAAAGCGGTGATCCGCTGTGCTCCGCTCGGGATCTTGGGTCTGGTTGCCTCCACTCTGGCAGAGACCGGCTTTGACGCCCTGTTTGGCTATGCCCAACTGCTGGTGGTGCTGATCGGCTGCATGCTGTTTATCGCCTTCGTGGTCAACCCGTTGATCGTCTTCTGGAAGATCAAGCGCAACCCCTATCCGCTGGTGCTGACTTGCCTCAAAGAGAGCGGCGTGACCGCATTCTTTACCCGCAGCTCTGCCGCCAACATTCCGGTCAACATGGCGCTGTGTGAAAAACTGCGCCTGCCCAAAGATACCTACGCGGTCTCCATCCCGCTGGGTGCCACCATCAACATGGCGGGTGCGGCCATCACCATCACTGTGCTCGCCATGGCGGCGGTACATACCCTGGGGATGGAAGTGGACATGGCAACAGCCGTGCTGCTCTCCGTGGTTGCCACCGTCAGTGCCTGTGGCGCGTCCGGTGTCGCCGGTGGCTCCTTGCTGCTGATCCCGCTGGCGTGCAGCCTGTTTGGTATCAGCAACGACATCGCCATGCAGGTGGTAGCCGTCGGCTTTATCATCGGTGTGCTGCAGGATTCCGCCGAGACAGCGCTGAACAGCTCCACCGACGTGTTGTTCACCGCCGCAGCGTGCATGGCCGAAGATGAAAGCCTGCTGGATGTGGCTCCGGTACCGAGCCGCGAAGCCTGATCTCGTAACGGTCAGTTTCGCAACACACTTGCGCCCTCTTCGGAGGGCGCTTTTTATTGTCGGCTTTGCTCTCTTTTCCTCTTTAAGCAGGCTCTTTGGCTGATGTGCCGGACATTCTGTCTCCCTTGTCCAGGGCGCTGCCTTGTCTTTATCCCTTCGAGTCGTGCTTCCTCCTTCTGTTGTGCGTTACACATTTTTGCCTTCTCTGCCAAGAGCCGATTGCTATGGCTTACCTCAAATCTTCAGGACAATCACAGCATCACAGCATCACAGCATCACAGTATTAAAGAAGAATGGAGGTGGCTGGCTGCGGCAGATGAGCTCGTCCTATCAGACACGCCATCATGGTTTGGTGAGGGGGAGTAAACGTGTTGGCGATATTGAGCTGCGGGCATGGGGGTCATGTTGATACCCGACGTGCTCAGTTATGGTGCTGGTGAGCATGCAGATATCCAACAAGGTGGGGGGGAGTAATAAGGAGAGAGCAGGACAATCGCGGTGGCACAGATTGCAGAGATAAAAAAGCCAGCCGACTATTCGGCTGGCTTTTTGCTATCAGCGGCAGGTAGGGGATTAACCGACCAGCTGATAGAGGATGGCGGAGATGGCGATCATCCCCATCACAGCGACAAATACGTTGCTGATATGGCCCTGATACTTCGCCATGGCCGGTACGCGCTTGATAGCGTACATCGGCATGATGAACAGGATGGTGGCGATGATCGGGCCGCCCAAGGATTCAATCATGCCCAGGATAGAGGGGTTGGCAATGGCAGTGCCCCACAGGGTCAGGATGAAGAAGGCGATGATGAACATCTCGACTTTCTTGGCGTTCGGCTCTTTGCCGGACTTGCGCATGTTCTGCACGATCATCCCTTTCAGACCTTCACGGGCACCCAGATAGTGGCCGAAGAAGGAGGAGACGATGGCGACGAACGCAACCAGCGGACCGAAGTAGGAGATAATGGGGCTGGCATGCTGATTGGCCAGATAGGAGAGCACGGCGATGTTCTGAGCCTTGGCTTCTGCCAGCTGGGCCGGTGTCAGGCTCATGACGCAAGAGAAGACGAAGAACATCACGAAGCCCAGCAGCACCATGGCGGTACGCTTGAGGATGGCATCGGCTTTCTCGACAGCCTGATCACCGTGGTCGCGGCGTTGGGCCAGGGAGAAGCTGGAGATGGCCGGGCTGTGGTTGAAGGAGAAGACCAGTACCGGGATGGTCAGCCACAGGGTAGTGGCGAAATCCTTGGCAGAGGGTACTTGCTCCAGCGCGGCACCGGTCCAGTCCGGGATCAGGTAGAGGGAGATACCGGCCAGAATGGCGATCAGCGGATAAACCAGCAGCTCGGTCACTTTCAGCATCAGCTTTTCACCGGCCAGCATCACCGACATCATGCCCATGATCAGCACGATGGAGAGGATCCAGCGCGGCGGGGCACTCATCTGCAGCTGGTTGACCATGAAGCTTTCCACGGTGTTGGTGATGCCCACGCCGTAGATCAGCACGATGGGGTAGATGGCGAAGAAGTAGAGCAGGGTGATTAATTTACCGGCACCCACGCCAAAGTGCTCTTCCACCACTTCGGTGATGTCTGCATTTGGCTTTTTGGAGGAAAGGACGAAGCGGGCCAGACCACGGTGAGCCAGATAGGTCATGGGGCCTACCAGCAGCGCCATGACGACCAGCGGCCAGAAACCGCCCATACCCGCGTTGATCGGCAGGAACAGGATCCCCGCGCCAACCGCGGTCCCGAACAGACTGATGACCCAGGTAGAGTCGCGTTTTTCCCAACGAGTGGTTTGAGTAGAGCTGATCCCTTGCTCTGTTGACGCCGCAACTCCCTGCGTGCCAGTGACTGTGTTTGACATCTATCTCACCCCGAATGTGTGGTTCTTATTAAGTCGGCGCAAGGATACGGTTTTTCTAATCAAAAATGTTGATCAAATTCATCTTTACGGCACGAAAAACCGCACTTTCTTATGGAAATGTGATCAAAACAAGAAAAAATCAATTATTGTTTATCAATTGGCACGTTATTTTAGTGTTAATGATTAAATCTCGCCCAGCCAAATGTGGGTAAATTGTTATTTTGCGAGATGCTGGGCTAGCTGGTTGATCATGCTGGCGGTAGCCCCCCAGATAAAGTGCTGTTGCCAGGGGATCCAGTAGATGGTGTGCGCTTTCCCCCCTCTGGAAAGGGTCAGGGGGATGTGGTTGCGCCGATCCAGCAGATGGGTCAGCGGCACTTCGAAGGCGTGATCCACCTCATCCGGACTCAGGATGAGGGGATAGTTGCCATCGAGCAGCCCCAGCACCGGCAGCACCTCGAATCGTGACACCGTATTGAGCGGGTTGAGGGTGCCGATCACTTCAATCAGTCGGGCCGGAATGCCGAGCTCCTCTTCGGTCTCCCGCAGTGCCGTGGCAATCAGGTTTTCGTCGCCGGGATCCTGTCGCCCGCCGGGGAAGCTGATCTGCCCCCCATGATGACGCAGCCGTGGGCTGCGCCGGGTCAATAACACGCTGAGCCCCTCATCGCGCATCACCACCGGGATCAACACTGCCGCCGGACTGAGCCCGCCAATGGCGAGGCGATGGGCCGGGGCGGGTCGCTGCAACTGGAAGCGGGTCAGCAGTTCGTGGCGATCCATGGCGGGGAGCTCTCCTGTGTGTTGCCTTGACGGTGGGGAGGGTTACAGCGCCGACAGAGGCGGAAGGATGCGGGCGACCTTGTCATAGGTCTCCTGATATTCGCTGTCGGCGTCGGAGTCGGCGATGATGCCGCCACCGGCCCAGCAGTGCAGGTGACCCGCTTCGGCGATCAAAGTGCGAATGCAGATGCTGGTATCCATCCGGCCATGCTGGCTGAGATAGCCGATGCTGCCGCAATAGGCATTGCGGCGCTGGGGCTCCAGCTCTTCGATGATCTCCATGGCGCGGATCTTGGGGGCGCCGGTGATGGAGCCACCCGGGAAACAGGCCCGCAGCAGATCGACTCCTTGCCAGCGTGCATCCAGCTCACCGTGGATGGTGGAGACCAGATGATGTACCGCCGGAAACGACTCCACCGCAAAGAGATGAGGCACGCTGACCGAGCCAGGCCGGCTGACCCGACTTATATCGTTGCGCAGCAGATCAACGATCATCAGATTCTCTGATCTGTCCTTGTCGGCTTGCGCCAGCTCCCGCGCGACTTGCCGATCGGTGGCCGGATCAGGGTGGCGAGGGCGAGTGCCTTTGATGGGTTTGGTTTCGATATGGCGACCATCAAGCAGCAGGAACCGCTCGGGAGAGAGGCTCAGCAGCGCACTATCCGGCAGGCGGATAAAAGCTGAGAAGGGGGCCTTGTTGGCGGTTGCCAGCAGGCAATAGGCCTGCCACTCATCCCCCTGATAGGGGGCGCTGAAACGTTGGGTCAGGTTGATCTGGTAGCAATCCCCCGCGGCGAGATATTCCTGAATGCGGGCAAACTTCTCGCCATACTCGGCGCGGCTCATATTGCTCTGCCACGCCCCCTGCAAGGCAAAAGCGGGGGCCGGTTTGGCCTGCTGCTGTTCAAGCCAGGCCAGCCGGTTGGCAAGGCCCGCTTTATCCCCCCAGTGCACCAGCTGCCAGTCGCCAGTTGCCACATTGCGCAGCAGCGCCCAGTCGTAGATGCCTACAGCCATGTCCGGCACCGCGATATCGGCGGCGGCCTGCACTGGCAGTCGCTCGAAGCGGCGGCCGAGATCATAGCCAAACAGGCCGAGGGCACCGCCGATAAAGGGTAGGTGAGTGGCACACAGATCCAGCTCCCCCAGCAGCTGTCGCTGGGTATGGGCCAGCAGGGCGAGGGGATCTTCGCTGTGTTCGCTGCTCTTACCATGCCAGGTGAGAGTGGTCACCTCGCAACGGGTTTCGAGGGTCGCCAGCGGATCGGCAGTGATGATATCAAAGCCGTTATCGGCACCGAGTGGTCCCGCCGATTCCAGCAACATGGCCCACGGCTGATGTTGCAGGCGGGCAAAAAGCTGATGGAGTTCAGCACTATGGTCTAGATGATGGATATGAAGTGTTGGCGTCATTTTATGTTACACAGGCAACAGTTTGGTTCCCGAACCCTAGTCGGTGCTGGTGGGCAAGCGTATCATAGGTGTCGGTGACTTAAGAAAAAACTGCCGTGTCGTTCGTTTTTTGCTGGTTGATAGTTTTTAGCCAGCACGTCAGCACGGCCCATCATATGGAAGCCCTTGCCCTGCTCCGTGGCAGAGACAAGGACCAGTGAGGATGATATGAGCATTATAAAAAAACAGGATTTCATCGATTCTATCGCAGATGCCCTCCAGTACATCTCCTATTACCACCCGTTGGATTTTGTTCAGGCTGCCAAAGCGGCGTATGACCGTGAAGCCAACCCGGCCGCCAAGGATGCGCTGGCCCAGATCCTGATCAACTCCCGCATGTCCGCCGAAGGTCATCGTCCGCTCTGCCAGGACACCGGCATCGTGACCTGTTTCGTCAAAATTGGCATGCAAGTCCAGTGGGACAGCGACATGACAGTGCAGGAGATGGTGGACGAAGGGACACGTCGTGCCTACACCAATCCTGACAACCCGCTGCGCGCCTCCGTGCTGGCCGATCCGGCCGGCAGTCGCAAAAACACCAAAGACAACGCCCCTGCCGTGGTGCATATCGACATGATCCCCGGCAACAAGGTGGAAGTGAGCATCGCGGCCAAAGGCGGCGGCTCCGAGAACAAATCCAAGATGGTGATGCTCAACCCCTCTGACGATATCGTCGAGTGGGTGCTGAAAACCGTGCCGACCATGGGCGCAGGCTGGTGCCCGCCCGGCATGCTGGGCATCGGCATCGGCGGTACCGCCGAGAAAGCGGCGGTACTGGCCAAAGAGGCCTTGATGGAGCATATCGACATTCAGGAGCTGATTGCCCGTGGCCCGCAAACCACAGAAGAGAAGCTGCGGGTCGAGCTCTACGACAAGGTCAACAAGCTGGGGATCGGTGCCCAGGGTCTGGGCGGTCTCACTACCGTGCTGGATGTGAAGGTGAAATCTGCGCCGACTCATGCTGCCTCCAAGCCGGTGGTGATGATCCCCAACTGCGCCGCGACCCGTCACGTTCACTTCGAGCTGGATGGTTCAGGCCCCGCCGAACTGACTCCGCCGAAACTGAGCGACTGGCCGGAGATCACCCGTGAAGCGGGTGGCAACGTGCGCCGCGTCAACGTCGATGGCATCACCAAGGCCGAACTGGCCAGCTGGAAGAGCGGTGATACCGTGCTGCTATCGGGCAAAATCCTTACCGGTCGCGATGCAGCCCACAAGCGTATCGCCGACATGCTGGCCCGTGGTGAAGGGCTGCCGGAAGGGGTCGATTTCACCAACCGCTTTATCTATTACGTTGGCCCGGTTGATGCGGTGCGTGACGAAGTAGTTGGCCCGGCTGGCCCCACCACCTCCACCCGGATGGACAAGTTCACCGACATGATGCTGGGTGAAACTGGCCTTATCGGCATGATCGGCAAATCCGAGCGTGGCCCGAAAACCGTCGAGAGCATCAAGCAGCACAAGGCTGTCTATCTGATGGCGGTCGGCGGCGCCGCCTATCTGGTGGCCAAGGCCATCAAGAAGGCCCGCGTGGTGGCCTTTGCCGATCTCGGCATGGAAGCGATCTACGAGTTTGAAGTGGAAGATATGCCGGTGACCGTTGCGGTCGATTCCGAAGGCAACAACATCCACGAAACCGGCCCTGCCTACTGGTCGGCCAAGATTGCCGAGCTGGATGGCAAACTCTCCTCCTGAGTGACCGTTTCCGCTGCCGGTTAATGGCATCGGCTTGTAAAGAAGGCGCGTCCATCCGGATGCGCCTTTTTGCTTTGGCTGGCCTGTTATGGGCTCAAGTTGGCTGTTTGCGGCAAGCGGGCATAAAAAAGGATGGCGTGACGCCATCCTTATCGTTGTGCTTGTGCTCTGGCAGCAGACAGTAGAGCAATCGCCCTTGGCTTTAGGCCTTTTTCAGGTAGGCGGCCACCAGTACGATCTGCACGCCGTTGACCTTGCCTTCGATATGGAGCGGGTTGTTGGTCAGACGGATGCCCTTGACCAGGGTGCCGCGCTTGGCGGTGAAACCGGCGCCTTTCACGTCCAGATCCTTGATCAGGGTGACGGAGTCGCCCTCTTGCAGCACGGCGCCGTTGGAGTCAACAGTCGGTACGCTGTCGTCATCTTCGTCAGCAATACCAGCTTCAGCCCAGGCCTTGGCTTCGTCTTCCATGTACATCATGTCCAGCAGATCCTGAGCCCATACTTCACCCTTGCCGGAGAGAGCTTTGAGCTGGCGCCATGCCATCACCTGCACCGCAGGCACCTGGCTCCACATGCTGTCGCTCAGGCAACGCCAGTGGTTGACCACCAGGGTATCCGGTTGTTCCAGCTGACCACGGCAGGTGTCACAGATAGCAACGCTGTGATCATCGTCGCTGGCGGGGGAGTGAGGCACCACGAAGGCGGTCAGCGCCTGCTCGGCGCTGCACAGTTCACACTTGGCGCCCGCGCGCGCTTGCAGAATGGCGTTGATGGTCATGTTGTTGGTCCCATAGCTAGTGTAAAGCGTCCCGCGTTGGGCGGGGCGCGTGAAAGAGGGGGCGGAATATAGCATAAAACCCCGTACTTTGTCAGGTCTGCCCTGGGTCGCAGGGTCGGCTGTGGTGTTGCGCGGTGCTGATCGTCAGGTATTGAGAGTGCAATTTGAAGCGGGATCGCTAGAATGAGCCTCCTTTTTGACTGCAAGGCAGGGGCATTCGTGCTGGCTCAACGTTTTCAACAACTGGATCGACTGCTCACCCGCTACCGACGCTGGTGGCAATATCAGCCATATCATCATTTGACCATAGCCTTTGCCGATGAGGCGCCCGAACTGGCGGCGTTGCTCAATGGGCTGACGCTCGTCCAGTTGGCAGAGCTCGATGCGGATATGGATGCCCTCAGCAGTCTGCTTGCCCCCTGGATTGCCGAGGGAGCCGAGCTGCAGCAACTCAGTCAGCTTGCCCCGTTTACCCCTGAGCCAATCATTTGCAGCAAGGAGATGGCGCTGCATATGCCGGGGCGCAAGCAGGCCCAGATCGAGTCGTTCACCGCCTGTCTGCCTGCCCATCAGGGCCCCTATCTGGAGTGGTGTGCTGGCAAGGGACATCTTGGGCGGCTGGTGTCACTTCATCGACAGGCTCCTATCCTCAGTCTGGAGTTGCAAGGACAGCTTTGTGACGAAGGTCGGCTGCTGGCCGAGCGGGATGGCGCCAATATGACCTTTACCTGCGCCGATGCCTTTGCCCCTGAATCGGCGGCGCTGATCGCCCCCGAACATCACGCCATGGCACTCCATGCCTGCGGCGAGCTCCACACCCATCTGCTGGAGCGGGTGGCCGAGCGCGGTGCCCGCGGAGTGACCATCTCTCCCTGTTGTTACCACCTGATCCGTACCAGCCACTATCGCCCGCTGTCGGCCGCGGCCAGCGCCAGCGAGCTGGTGTTGAGCAAAGCGGATCTCAAGTTGCCGCTACAGGAGACGGTCACCGGCGGTGCGCGGATCGCCCGCCTGCGCGAGCAGGAAGTGGTGTGGCGGCTCGGGTTTGACTGCCTGCAGCGTCAGGTGCGCGGGGTGGATGAGTATCTGCCGGTGCCCAATATGCAAAAGAGCCTGCTGACCGGCACCTTCGAGGCATTCTGCGTTTGGGCTGCTGAACGCAAAGGGATTGTGCTGCCCGCCGGGCTCGACTATCCCGCCTGGTTGGAGCACGGGGAGCGTCGCTTTGGTGATGTCGCCCGCATGGAGCTGGTGCGTCATCTGTTTCGCCGTCCTCTCGAGATCTGGCTGGCGCTGGATCGCGCGCTCTTTTTGCAAGAGCAGGGTTATCGGGTCGAAGTGGGGGAGTTCTGTGCCAAACCCATGACCCCGCGCAATATCCTGATCCGTGCCGTGCGCGCCTGACAGCGAGCTCTTTGTGAGCGTTATTTGAACATTGTTGATGGCTGACTGGTGAAGCGGGTCAGCCATTTTTTTTTGCCACGAATAATTAATTGGTGACAGATCATCTGATCGTCTTTCGCCTCCCCATACGGGTGGCAAAACAGGCCAAAATGGTCATCGTTTGAGTTCTTTTATGTCGTTTTAGCTGCGTTGAGTAGCACAAGGTGAAATGGTTCACAAATTACGCGCATTTCTTAATTTTCATCGTGAATTTAGTTGTTGGAACACCTACTCTTGGAGCGCATTAATTCAAACAAGGACGATAAACATGTTCAAACCCAAGCGTTGTGCCTGGCTGATCGCTGCCGCTTGCGTATTGCCCAGCTATGCCGTAATAAGTGCAACCATGAATATTCAACCCGATCCACAAAATGCGGGAGGATATGTGATTGCGGCCCCGGATCTGGCCGCGGTGGAAAAGGCCAAGACGGCCAACCCCATGTATACAATATGGGCCAAGGCACTGGCCACCCGGTCAAATAAAATAGTCGATGCCATTGAACCGGGTCTGGCAAGCAATCCTGACAACGTAAAACGGGTTGAACGGGTATTTCCCCAATCTGAATGGGAATATTTAACCCAGATGGCCGCGCCGGAATATACCTATGTCCGCTTCTTGCGGGCCATCGGTAAATTTCCTGCGTTCTGCGGCGAATATAACGACGGGCGCGATTCTGATGCGATCTGTAAAAAATCCATTGTGACGGCCTTTGCCCACTTCTCTCAGGAGACCGGCGGCCATATTGCCAAGGAGAACGTCTCCGATAACCCGCTGGGGCTGGAGGAGTGGCAACAGGCGCTGGTGCATGTGCGGGAGATGGGCTGGTCAGAGGGACAGACCGGTTATACCACCGGCTGTGGCCAGAACGACTGGCAGAACAAGAAGTGGCCCTGCAGTACCGGACAAGGTTACTTTGGCCGCGGCGCCAAGCAGCTTTCTTACCACTTCAACTACGGGGCCTTCTCCGAGGCGATGTTTGATGGCGATGCCTCAGTGCTGCTCAACAACCCGGGGCTGGTGGCGGACTCCTGGCTCAACCTCGCTTCTGCCATCTGGTTCTTCCTCACCCCGCAGGCCCCGAAACCGGCCATGCTGCACGTGATTGATCGCACCTGGGTACCCTCCAAACGGGAAGCTGACGCCGGTATCGGCTATGGCTTCGGTACCACCATCAACGTCATCAACGGCGGTATCGAGTGTGGTGAACAGAACAAGGACAAAGGGCAGCCGGTCAATCGCATCCGCTACTGGGAAGGGCTGGCCAACCACTACCAGATCCCGGTCAAGGCGGATGAGAAGAACACCTGCTGGCAGCAGACTCCCTATGGCAGCCTCAATCTCAACGGCGCTACCGACGTGCTCTACACCAACTGGGATGGCAACTGGAAGTACTATCCTGATCGCCCGGGCGGTTACTCCTTCGAGTGTGAGCTGGTGGGCTTCCAGACCGCTTATTCTGCGCTGGTGCCGGGTGATTACGAGAAGTGCGTGACCAACTTCTACGGTTCCCACGCCAACTGGCCGAAAGTGCGGATCGTCGCCAAGCTCGATCCTGCCCCGGTCGATCCGGTTGACCCGCCCATTGATGGCCAGCCTGCCTGGGAGGCCAGCAAGGTCTATACCGCGGGCAACAAGGTGAGCTACAAGGGCGCCGTCTATCAGGCCAAATGGTGGACGCAAGGGGATGATCCCGCCAAAGGTGGCCCCTGGGCTGTGGTGGTGACCAAATAAGGTTGCCGTTGGGATCATGGTCAATCACCATGATCTATCGGTAGTGGAAACAAGCAGGCAGCAGGGAGGAGATATCTCCCTGCTTTTTACCCGTTATCGGCCTGTTGTCGCCCCATCAGGCGGGATCAGAAACGGTAGTTGAGACCGACACTGACCCCTTTGACATCGAGTCGAGGCATGGGGATATATTGGTACTCCGCATTGAGTCCGATACCCGAATCAAAGCGATATTGCCAACCCGCAGCGCCATAAAAACCGACCCCGGAGTTGCTCTGATCTTCCTTGTTGATCGTGTATTCGACTCTGTGGGCGTTGGCACCCAGTTTGGCATAAAAGCTGTTGCCGGAAGAGACCGGGAATTGTGCATACAAGGCAGAGCGGATCCCTTTGTAATGGATATCTTTTACGTCATTGAGGGTTGCATCGAAGAGGGCGCTGACTACGCCACCGGTACCAAACAATATTCCTGAATCGATACCGATATAATCGTTGAACATATAACGGTAATAGAGATCGGCAGTCATATTGTCACCGCCATCGGCCTGATCCCCATTTTGTGCTTTGAATGACTGGGTGCCATAGCCAAGGGTGGCGCCGACGATATGGGGAGAGGGGGTTGCTATCGCCACGGAAGAGAAGATCGCCGTGGCAACCACCAGGGGAGTGAATAACTTCATCATGCAGGTTCCAATTAAATAGCGTGGAATATGGCTGCGACGAACAGATTTATATGGGCTCGGGTGAGCTTGTCTTATATTCGCAGGCCAGTAGTGAGTGGCAATATCTCATATTGTCAGCGGGATGAATAATCAGAGCCCCCATAACCGTTATGATGGGAGGTGAGAGTGGTTATCTTCTGTCTGAAAAATGGTGAACTGTGTCAATAATATCTGAAACGGGCGCTGATAAATCGCAAATTTCATTGGTTTTCTGCACTAATCAACTTAGTGTAACGGGATGTTAGGCTGGCAATATATGCCTTCAAACGTGGACTTGATGGTAAACAAGATGGTGATTTCTCGTAACGGGATATTAGAGGGGGGTTGCCATTGTGGTGCAATCCGCTACAAGGTGCTAGCTGCTCCCTTTGCTACCGATTTTTGCCACTGCCGGGATTGTCAGCGCACGACCGGCGCTCCGGTCGGCGCCTGGATGGATTTTCGGGTGAAACAGGTGCAATGGCTATGCGGCGTATTGACTGAGTACGCCTCGTCGGAGGCGATTCGACGCGGCTTTTGTGCAACCTGTGGCGCCACCCTCAGCTATCGCAGCATTCAATACCCCGAGTACCTGACGCTGGCTATTGTCCCACTTGATAACCCCGAAACGGTCGCACCAACCTATCACATCCATACCGTCAGCCAGCTCTCCTGGTTGCCGATCCAGGACGATCATCCCCGTTATCCGAAAGGGAAGTAGTTTTGTGATATTCCACGTAGAAAGAGGAGTACACCATGGAGCTGATAGTGATCCGCCATGGAGAGACCCAAGCCAACGCCGAGGGGCGCTATCAAGGGGCGTTGGATATCGGGCTCAACCAAGATGGCGCGCGGCATATATGCTGGCTGGCCAATGAGATAGCGACCACACTGGCCCCGTTCGATCGGTTGCTGGCGTCGCCCCTGCTGCGAACAAGAGAGAGCGCCGCGATCTTCTCACGCCAGTTGGGGTTGCCTGTGGAGCTTGCTCCGGCCTTTCGTGAGCGGCATGTCGGTCTGTTTGAGGAGAGGCCAAGGCGCGTTATCCCGAGTTGTGGGTGCGCAACATCACCCGGCGCTGGGCGGAGGCTCCGCTTGGCGGTGAGACGCTGGATGAGGTGATTGCCCGAGTCTCGCAGGGACTAACGGCACTGGCCTCGACCATGCAGGGGGAGCGGGTATTGCTGGTGGCGCACGGTGTGGTCGCCAAGGTGATCCGCGCCCTAACGACCGCCGGATTTGATGACTTATTCGCGTGGCAGTTGCCCAACGGCGGCATGCTGGTGGTCAATCTTGACTCCTCTATATCACCATTGCGATTCAATCGACCGGTTGGGCAGAGTTAGTTTGTGCGCTGCTTTTTCTACTCTTCGATATCCAGCAACACCAGAATGGCGCTGTCGCCACCCCATTCGCGGGGAGCCTGATGGAAGGCGCGCACATTGGGGTGCTGGGCCAGCCAGCAGGGAATGCGCTGTTTGAGAATATGTTTGCCGATGCCGTGCATCACCGAGGCGACGTGAATGTTCTCTTTCTGGCAGAGGGTGAGCAGGGCGGCCAGCTCCTGTTTTGCCTGCTGCTGGTTCATGCCGTGCAGATCCAGGTAGATCTCCGGCGGATAAATGCCCCGCTTGAGCTTTTTCAGCTCAAATTTTGACACATCTTCCCGCACGTAACGGGTCGGCCCATCATCGTCGAGATGGGGCTGATACTCATCGCTGAAATAGTGGTCAACCCCAAGCTTTTCGCGGGTTTCGCGCAATTCGCGTTTCTGCTTGACCGGGCGTAACTCGGCCCTTATGGTATCTTGCTTGATTTTCCGGGTACCTTTTATCGCATCGCGGAACAGCAGGGTTTCCTCGTCTGTCGGTGAGGGCGTTTTTTTCATCAGATGCTCATGTATTAGGTATGCGTCTTGCCCGCAACGTAAACGGGGCTCGGGCCGGATATTACTCGACTTGGAGGTGGATTTGGACAAGATATTTATCGATGAGGTGGTTGCCGAGATGCACACCATCCAGGACATGTTGCGTTGGGCCATGAGTCGTTTCAACGACGCCGGGATTTTTTACGGTCATGGAACCGACAACGCCTGGGATGAAGCTGTGCAGCTGGTACTGCCCGCGTTACATCTGCCACCGGATGTAGACCCGGCCATGCGCCACTCCCGTCTCACCAGCAGCGAGCGTCACCGTATCGCCGAACTGATTATCCGCCGCGTACAGGAGCGGGTACCTGCCGCCTACCTGACCAACAAGGCCTGGTATGCCGGTTGGGAGTTCTACGTGGACGAGCGGGTGCTCATTCCCCGTTCCCCCATTGCCGAGATGGTCGCCAACCGTTTCGCGCCCTTCCTCAAACATGAACCGACCCGGATCATGGACTTGTGCACCGGCTCCGGCTGTATCGCCATCATCATGGCCCACGAGTTCCCGGAAGCGGAAGTGGATGCCATCGACATCAGCATCGATGCACTGAACGTGGCCGAGCGCAACATCAACGATCACGGGCTGGAGCAGCAGGTCATACCGATCCGCTCCGATCTGTTCCGCGATCTGCCGGCGGGCGACAAATACGATCTCATCGTCTCCAACCCGCCCTATGTGGACTCCGAAGACATGTCGGATCTGCCGGAAGAGTTCCGTCACGAGCCCGAGCTGGCGCTGGCGTCCGGCTCCGATGGTCTCAAGCTGACCAAGCGTCTGCTGGCCCATGCCGCCGATTTCCTCAAGGATAACGGTGTGCTGGTGGTTGAAGTAGGCAACAGCATGATCCATCTGGAAGCCCAGTTCCCCGAGATCCCCTTTACCTGGGTTGAATTCGAAAACGGCGGTCACGGCGTCTTTGTGATGACCCGTGAAGAGCTGGTGCAGTATCAGGATCATTTCGCCATCTACAAGAACTAAGCAGGAGCGCGCATGGCAGGGAACAGTTTTGGTCAACTCTTTCGGGTCACCACCTTTGGCGAGAGCCACGGCCTGGCGCTGGGCGCCGTGGTCGATGGTTGCCCGCCTGGGCTGGAGATCAGCGAAGCGGATCTGCAGGGGGATCTGGATCGGCGCAAGCCCGGCACTTCCCGCTACACCACGCCGCGCCGCGAGCCGGACGAGGTGAAGATCCTCTCCGGGGTGTTCGAGGGCAAGACCACCGGCACCTCCATCGGGCTGCTCATCGAGAATACCGATCAGCGCTCCAAGGATTACTCCGATATCAAGGATCTGTTCCGGCCGGGTCATGCTGACTACACCTACCACCAGAAGTATGGTCAGCGGGACTATCGTGGCGGTGGTCGCTCATCTGCCCGCGAGACCGCGATGCGAGTGGCGGCGGGGGCGATTGCCAAGAAGTACCTGAAACAGGTACATGGCATCGAGATCACCGGTTTTCTCTCCCAGCTCGGCCCCATCAAGGCTGAGGCGTTTGACGCGGCGCAGATTGAGCAGAATCCCTTCTTCTTCCCCGATGCGGGCAAGCTGGAAGCGCTCGATCAATATATGCGCGACCTGAAAAAAGAGGGCAACAGTATCGGTGCCAAGGTGCAGGTCATTGCGCGCAATGTGCCGGTGGGCCTGGGTGAGCCGGTGTTTGATCGTCTCGACGCCGACATTGCCCATGCCATGATGGGCATCAATGCGGTGAAAGGGGTGGAGATCGGTGATGGCTTTGCGGTGGTGGAGCAAAAAGGCTCCGAGCATCGCGACGAGATGACCCCGGCGGGCTTTGCCAGCAACCATGCGGGTGGCATTCTGGGCGGCATCTCGTCGGGTCAGGATATTGTGGTGAGCATGGCGCTCAAACCGACTTCCAGCATCACTGTGCCGGGCAAGACCATCAATACCGAAGGTGAGGCCATCGAGATGATCACCAAGGGGCGTCACGATCCCTGTGTCGGCATTCGCGCCGTGCCCATCGCCGAAGCCATGCTGGCGCTGGTGTTGATGGATCACCTGCTGCGCCATCGTGCCCAGAATCAGGGGGTGTTGACCCATACCCCACAGCTGCGTTGATCGCTATTGCTGCACATCGACTGATCGCACCCTGTTCAGGGTGCTGGTTCGTCAACCAAATCAAAGGCGACCTTCGGGTCGCCTTTGTTCTTATGCTCTGCGGTACTTCTATCACTCGTCGGTTATCAAGAGTGATCAGCGTCCTGCGGATCGGCATCGAGACGGCAGTTGGGGGGAGAGAACTTCCCATGGTGTTTGGGCATAGCGTGAATGGCCTCGTTGACCTTGAGGAGCTGCTCTTCGCTCATGCTGTTTTTGGCAAACATCAGGCTGACCGGCTGATGGTGCAGCAACAGCTGACAACTGATAAACCCCTCGGCGCCCAATTGGGAGAGCCGATAGCGTGCATATTGCCACTCCATAATGATGCCATCGAGACGGCGGGCCAGCAGCAGTTCGATTAGTCGATCATCGGCATTGTACTCGGTCGCCCCCTTGAGGGCAGGACACTCGTCCATTTGATGAATGGGGCGAGTACCGCGCAGTTTGCCAATTTTGAGATCCTTGTTGTGGCACAGTTTGGACAAGGTATCGAGCTTTCCCCAGCGATCCTGATGGCCTGGAATCGGGTTATTACTCAACAGCACATAGGCGCTCTGGCGATAGGGTGCAGAGAAGCGGGCATACTTCTGCCGCTCCGGTAGTGGTAGTGCGGCCATCGCCACATCCAGCTGATCGTGCTCCACCAGATGGAGTGCCCGCGCCCAGGGGATCTCACGAAATTTGGGGGCAAAGCCCGCCTGGGTGAGGATCTGGCGAGTCAGGCTGACATCCAGCCCGTCCAGCTCACCCCGGTTGTTGATTTGACTGAAGGGGGGCCAGTGGCTCCAGGCCACGGTCAGGGTCTGACTGGCCTGCAGGGAAGGGGTCAGCAAAAGCAGCAGCAGGCAGAGCTTGGCCTGCCAGTTGCCGTGGGGACGATATTGCGTGCTCATAGCTTAACCTCGTTATTCTGCTTTTTGTTCTCTGCTATCCCGTGCGCCTGCGACCCGCGCATCACGATGGCGGGACAGGTAATAAGTTGTCAGTTAATAGTGTGGTTCGTGCTTCACTGGTCAACGGGATTATTCGGTGGAGAGCAGAGGGCTTTTCTGTGCGTGCTGGGAGGAGCATCACATTTTTCTCGTTTATCCGGCACAACTCCGTTAGACTGCGCCCCTATTCTTTCCCCTTTGCTCTGCTCCCCGGGGAAATCGTTGTGTTCTCAACAGGCCCGAGTCTGGCGAGATGGCATCGGCTCAGCAGAGGAGCCCCATCCCGGATTGTCGGCGCCCCTATCCCTAGCAGGTAATTATGAGTTTTACTTCCCTCGGTCTGGCCGAACCCTTGTTGCGTGCCGTTGCCGAACAAGGCTACGACACCCCGTCTCCCATTCAGCAGCAAGCGATCCCCGCCGTTCTGGCTGGCCGCGATCTGATGGCGGCGGCCCAAACAGGGACCGGCAAGACCGCAGGCTTTACCCTGCCGATGCTGCAACGTCTGATGGAGAGCAAGCGCAAGGTCTCTCCGAACCGCGTCCGTGCGCTGGTACTGACCCCGACGCGCGAGCTGGCCGCCCAGGTGGGCGAGAGCGTGCGCAACTATGGCAAGCATCTGCCCCTGCGCAGCCACGTGGTATTCGGTGGCGTGAGCATCAACCCGCAGATGATGGCGACTCGCCGTGGTCTGGACGTGCTGGTGGCCTGTCCGGGCCGTCTGATCGATCTCTACAACCAGAATGCCGTCAAGTTTGACGAGGTGGAGATCCTGGTACTGGACGAAGCGGATCGCATGCTCGACATGGGCTTTATCCGCGACATCCGCCGCATCCTGACCCTGCTGCCGAAGAAGCGCCAGAACCTGCTCTTCTCCGCCACCTTCGCCGATGAAATTCGCGAGCTGGCCACTGGCCTGCTGGACAACCCGGCTGTCATTGAAGTTGCCCCCCGCAACAGTACCGCCGAGCGTATCGAGCAGCTGGTGCACCCGTGCGACAAGGCCAACAAGATTGCCCTGCTGAGCCACCTGATCTCCAGCAACAACTGGCAGCAGGTGCTGGTCTTTACCCGTACCAAGCACATCGCCAACCGCGTTGCCGAGAAGCTTGAAAAAGACGGCATCAGTGCTGCCGCCATTCACGGCAACAAGAGCCAGGGTGCCCGTACCCGCGCGCTGGCCGGTTTCAAGGATGGTAGCGTCAAGGTGCTGGTGGCGACCGATATCGCCGCCCGTGGTCTTGACATCGACAAGCTGCCGCAAGTGGTCAACTTCGAGTTGCCCAACGTGGCGGAAGATTACGTGCACCGTATCGGTCGTACCGGTCGTGCCGGCGCGGCCGGTCACGCCATCTCCCTGGTTGCGGCCGATGAAGGCAAACTGATCAAAGCCATCGAGCGTCTGACCAAGCAGAACATCCCCTGCGAGCAGGTGCCCGGCTTCGAAGCGTCCCGCGAGACCCTCGACAACATCGCCCGTGGTATCGGCGCGCCGCTGCGCAAAGAGCCCCGTGATCCGAGCGAGCAGCGCCGTGCGCCGCGTCCGCAAGGTCAAGGCCAGCGTCAAGGTGCCGGTCGCTCCGGCAATGGCGCCGGTGCTAACGGTGGTGGCAATCGCACTGGCAACGGCGGCAAGCCCAAGCCGCAAGGTGGTCAGCGTCCGGCTGAGGGCGCTGGCAAACCGGCTCAGGCCCGTCGTCCCCGTCGCGCCAGCCATAACCAGTAAGGGCAAGGAGAGCCACTCTCCACCCTGATCGGTTAAACGAAAAGCCCTGCCATATCGGCAGGGCTTTTCTATTTCTGCTTCTGCAGATCCGCGTTTGGCTGACCTGCTCTGGTCAGGAGAGCAGGGCGGTGATCAGGAGACAGGCCGCACTCAGCAAAATGACGGTGAAAGTCAGCCCCATTCCCACCACCCGATAGCGGAAATGCTCCGGTGTGCGGCTCATGCCGAAGGCGTGACAGAGGCGACCAAGCAGCAGGGCACTCCCTAGCAGATGAACCAGCCAGGGGGCATGGCTGCCGGTTTCGACGAAATAGATGAGCAGCAGGGCGAGGGGGACATACTCGGCAAAGTTGGCGTGCACCCGCATGGCCCGCAGCATGGCGGGATCATCGCCATGGCCGAGCGCCACTTTCTGGCGGTGACGGGTGCGAATGGTGCGTACGCTGAGCAGGACAAAGAGCAGGGCAAGCAGGGCTGCATAGATGGGCAGTATGGTCATGGCGTAGGGCTCCCGAGGTGATGGATAAGCATGGATCTGTTGCGCGCTCAATGGCTTGCCCTTGAGGGTAGCAGTAAAGGGGGCTCGGCCATGGCGCCCAAAGCACCCTTGCCGGATAAAAAAGCCCCGCCAGTCTGGCAGGGCTTGTTGTCTGGTTTTAGGTGGCGTGCTCTGTCAGCTGCACTTCGCCAGTCAGGCGCCGTAGGGGAGAGAGGAGTGGTGCAGCACGATGCGCACCTTGCCATCATCCCCCTTCTTGAAACCCCAGCTCTTGTCGACCGTGGTCTCCTTGTTGTCGCGATCCACCAGATGCACCTTGCCCATGGTCAGCGCCATGTTGCCGTTGATATAGACGGCGGCATTGTCATAGCGGTAGCTCTGCCAGTTTTTCAGGGCAAAGCCGCTATCTGCCGGATAGGCGCTGTTGTTGCCGACAAAATAGGCCAGCGCCCCCTCGCGGGTGGTGCGAAAGGTCTGCTCACCACCGGCGAGGGTGGGTTTGAACAGTACCGGCCCCTGCTGGTAGCCATAAGCGCTGTCGAGTACCGCCTCGGCGGTGGCTTTGGCGCGCTCAATGCCGCCGGCCCGATAGTCATCGCTGATCTTGATGAGCGCCGCGCCCCAGGCATCCTGCGCCGCCTTGATGTCGGCCTCGGTGATATTGTTGTTGGTGATTTCGGCCGCGCTGAGGGCGCCGCTGGCTGCCAGCAGAGCAAGGGCAAGGGCAAGGGAACTCTTCGTGAGATGCAACATCATTGTTTTCAGGCTCCTGAAAGCGATAAACGAGGGGGCAGTGTAGCGAGCGGGCATGAACGGGTTTTGAACTGTCCGTTCAGGCTTCGGTGGCAAAAAAGATTGTATAAAACACGGTTCTTGGCGGTTTGTTCTGTGGTGCCCCGATCAGCGGATGGGGGTCAGCAGGGCCGAGAAGTAGCGCTCCTGCATCTGCTGCCAGCGGCCGCTCGCTATCAGCTGCTGCTGGGATTGGACAAGGGCGGCGATATCGGCCTGGCGGCTCTTGTTGAGGTAGAGATAAACCTCGATATCGGAGACCCGTTTCCATGGTGCGGCAAGGGGGGATTGATTGGTGGGCAGTAGCCGGATCACCCAGTCGGTTCTGCCGCGCTGGAACAGGGCGAGACCCTGCTTCTCATCGTTGAACCAGACGATGCGTCGACTGTCGAGATAGCGGCTGCACCACTGAATGCCGCGCAGGCAGCCAACCCGCTCCTGACTGGCGGGTGGCCAGCTGGCGTCCTGCTTGCTCTGGGCATAGATGGTCACTTCGCCAATCGCCGTGCCGACCGGGATCATATGCGGATGGGTCTGCTCAAAGCCCTTGATCCGGGCGATATCGCCAGCGATGGTGCTATCGGAATCAAGCAGCTTTTTGCAGCGGGCGCTGGTACAGGGGATAAAGGTAAAATCGACCCTGGCCTTGCCAAACCACTCCTCATAGAAGGGGCGCAGCAGGGGGATATATTCCACGGGCGCCGCCAGAGTCAGGGGCGCGCCCTGGGCAATCGAGTTCAGGCAAAACAGCAGCCACCAGCCAGCCCACTTCATACCTTGCTCCCCACTCCATTGCATATGGAAAAAGCGTAGCTGAAACGTCCTTTATCCCTCTTGTGCGAGGAGGGAATGGGCAGAATCATGGCAGCGTTGATAGCACAAAGCCCCGCCAAGTTAATTGGCGGGGCTTTGCTTTCAGTATCGGGGATTACAGCGCGGGCAGCAGCCCCATGCTGACGCTGATCTGGACGCCAACAATCAGCACGCCCATGGCGGCGGCCACTCCCAGCGCCACTACGCCACCCGGGGCGCGGTAGTGGTGGGCAGGCGCCTGCTTGCGGCTCTGCCATACCAGCGCCACCGGCAGCAGTACCGCGAGGATCGCCAGCGCAATGGCAGCGTAGCCGAGGGCCATGATAAAGCCCTGCGGGAAGTAGAGGGCAAACAGCAATGGCGGCACAAAGGTGATGAGGCCAGTCTGAGTGCGGCCCTGCCAGTTGTCCTTGCGGAGGGTTGCCTTGGCCATAAAGTCGAACAGCCCCAGCGTTACCCCGAGGAAGGAGGTGGCGAGTGCCAGATCTGCAAACAGGTGCATCGCCTGATTAAACGCAGGCCAGCTCACCAGCTTGCCGACGTTGGCCAGCAGGCTGTCCAGCGCGCCGCCGGTTTGCAGCAGGGCTTGCTGGCCGAGCAGACCGAGGATCGCCACCTGCCACAGCACGTAGAGGATCAGCGGCAGGGCTGAGCCCCAGACAAAGACCCGACGCAGCTGTTTTGGGCAGTCACCGAGGTAGAGCATCACGCTCGGAATGGAGCCGTGAAAGCCGAACGAGGTGAAGATGACCGGCAGGCCCGCCAGCAACAGGCCCTGACCCAGCGGCATCGAGAGCAGATGCTGCCCTTCGGTGCGGGGCAACAGCAACGCCAGCACCACCACCATGATCACCAGTTTGACGGTGAACATCAGCCGGTTGAGGTAATCCACCGAGCGGGTGCCGACACAGACCATGCCGCCAAACAGCAGGGTAAAGGCCCAGGCAGCCTGCTCCTGGCTGAGAGTCATGCCCGCATCGGCCAGCGCCTGTGCCAGCAGGCTGCTGCCACCGCTGATGTAAGCTGAGGCCAGCGAGTAGAACAACATCAGGATACAGAAGGAGGCGATGCGCTTGCCCCAGGGGCCGAGCAGATGGTCCGCCAGTTGGTGCAGGTACCACTTGCCGGTGGCAAGGCTCGCTTCCACCTGCAGCATGGCGGTGAAGGCCATCAGGGCCCAGAGGCCGACCATCAACATCAGGGTGGCGGGGCCGCCGAGGGACGAGGAGGCCAGCGGCAGGGCCAGCATGCCGGCACCTATGGTGGTGCCGGCAATCAACAGGGTACAACCCAGGGTTTTGGTATTCATGTTATCCATCCGAACGTAGCGGTGTCAGTGCAAACAGGCGATGCCAGCAGTGACGTCAACAAGAGGGGGCTAATTGGCGTTATCAGAAGGTGCCTCCGGTGATAGGGCCGGAGGCTAGCAATATCGGAACGGGAACATCTGTACCTAAAACCTGTCAGTTGTAAAAGATGGTTGCCAAGTTAGCGGATCAAAATAGCGGAAACAACCTCTTTTATACGGATCTTGTGCTGGCTTGTGGCAATAAGTGGAAATAAATGATGACAGCGGTAGCTAATTGAAGAAAAAAGCACCAAAAAAATGACTGGCAGGGGCTCATTGATACAGGTCAGCCAAGTGGTTACTGCACGGATGGGGGAGTGCCTTGTCGTGGCGTTGGCGTTTAGTTGTGGGGTGAAAGGAGTGTGGAGGCCAGTTGTTTAGTCGGCCAGACGGTAGAGAAAGCAAAGCGGGCGGGTAGGGTTGTGGGGGAAAACAATAAGGCTGCCGATGCTGGCAGCCTTATTGTCATCTGTTCGCTTTACCCACCCATTGACAGCAAATCGGGTCTGCAGCGGTCAGGTTAGCGACGGCGCTTGAGGGTGCGGCTCACATAGTGCAGCCCGCTCTGGTAGTCGCCATTGACCGCCTTGAGCGCTAGCTCCAGCGCCTGACTCGCCAGCGCGTCGTGCTGCTGGGGCAGGGAGTTGATGCCAAAGGGGAGGAAGTCGAGCAGCCGATCGTCCCCGAAGGTAGCCATGGCGAGCTGGCTCATATCGATCTCTTGCTCCAACAGGTAGTCGAGTACCCCCTCCATCAGGATATAGGAGGTAGTGATTAGCGCTTCGGGCAGTTGACCCAGCTGCTGGTGCAGATCTTTGATTAGGCGATACCCCTCAAGGCGAGAGAAGTGATCCCCCTCGCACAGATGGCGAGCCGCGCTGTGACTGGCGACCGCCTGCTCGAAACCGGCTTTGCGCTCCTGACTGATCGTGAGTGCCGGCAGCGCGGTGATCAAGGCGATATGGCGCAGAGTCGGGGTGAGCAGGGAGCTGGTGAGATCAAAGCTCGCCTTCTCGTTTTCACTGGCGACGGTGACAAACTTGTCGGCGGCCATCGCCCGGTCGATGGCGAGGATCTGGCTGCCTTGCGCCTGCAATTTACCGTAGAAGGGGTCGTCCGGCGGCAGGCAACTGGCCACCAGCAGGGCGTCCACATGGCGGCTCACCAGCATCTGGGCCAGCTCTTTTTCTGTGGCGGGCTCATCTTCCGAGCAGACGATGAGCAGCTGATATCCCTGTGCCCGGGCCCCCTGTTCCAGCCGTTTGGCCAGTTTGGCGTAACTGGCGTTCTCAAGGTCGGGCAGGATAAAGCCGAGGGTCTTGGTTTGGCCGCCGCGCAGGGAGGCGGCGCGGCTGTCCGGCTGATAGTTGTGGGCGGTGACAACGGCCATCACCTTGTCGCGGGTGGCCTGACTGATGCGGTATTGGTCGGCCTTGCCATTGATCACATAGCTTGCCGTGGTGCGCGAGACACCGGCGAGGGCGGCGATTTCATCCAGTTTCATCATATTGGCTCTGTTTGAGTTGCAAGGCCCACGGTCACTGCCGGGTGAGGGCACCGAAAAGTGTGCGCGGGATCATATCATTGAAAAGCACTCTTTGTGGGTACTTGATCAATTCGCTGAAACGATTCAGTCTGAGTGTAAGTGAAACGATTCAGCCTGTCAGCAACGAAGAGACCCAGTGGCCTGAAAATCAGGCTCCGATCACAGTCAACCGTGTTCGGGTCTATTGTCAGCTGGCGAGTTACCCGAATGTTCAATTGTGACGTACCGGCGTGGCCGGAACCTGATGGAGAGTCTCTATGTTGAAGTTGGCGCGAGAGCAGATCTTGCTGGGGCAGTCGGTGGCGACCAAGTCGGACGCCATTGCCCTGCTGGCAGGCAAACTGACCGAAGCCGGTCTGGTGGAAGCGGGCTATGTGGATGGGATGCTGGCCCGTGAAGCGCAGCATGCCACCTATCTTGGCAGTGGCATCGCCATTCCCCACGGCACCACCGATACCCGTCATCTGGTGAAGAGCACAGGCGTCATGGTGGCCCAGTTCCCCAATGGTATCGAGTGGGATGAGGGGCAGATCGCCTATGTCGCCATCGGCATCGCCGCCAAGTCCGACGAGCATCTGGGCATTTTGCGCCAGCTCACCCATGTGCTGGGTGACGAGCAGGCGGCAGCTCAGCTCAAAGAGGCCACCGATGCCGACACCATCATCAACATCCTGACTGGCGCCACTGCCGCCAAAGAGGTGCAATACCTGACCCTGGCTGACTTCCCGGCCGATGATCGCGATCAACTGCTGCTGGGAGCAGCCGCCCGCGCCAAATCGGCGGGCTGGGGCGATGCCGCCATGGTGAGCGCGCTGCTGGCAAGCGATCCCGCCTATCTGGGCGAGGGCATCTGGCTGGCCCGGGCGCAAGCGGCCCAGACTGGCTGGGTGTTGGCAACGCCCAGCAGCGAACTTCGCGCAGGGGAGCTGCCGGTCAGCGCCATGCTACTGCTGTGCGCCGCAGATAGCGGCCATCTGCCGCAGCTGGAGAATCTGGCCAAACTGGCGGCTGCTGGTCAGCTGGCGACGCTGGCGGGCGGCGAGGGACTGGCCATGCTGCAAGCAGGCCCCGCGAGCGGTCTTTCCGAAACCTTCACCATCATCAATCCCCACGGCTTGCACGCTCGTCCCGGCGCCATGCTGGTCAAGGTGGCCAAAGAGTTTGAATCCGACATCCGGGTGGCCAATCTGGATGGCAGCGGCGAAGCGGTTTCCGCCAAGAGCCTGATGAAAGTGATCGGTCTTGGGGTCAAATGCGGGCACCGTCTGGCGTTTCGCGCCGAAGGGGCTGATGCCGAAGCGGCTCTCAAGGGGATCGGTGAGGCCATCGCCGCTGGTCTCGGCGAGGGGGCGCATTAATGAAGATTGTTACCATCACCCTCAATCCGGCCCTTGATCTCACTACTCGCCTCGAGGCGATGAGCCTCGGTGAGGTCAATCTGGTGAGCGAGGCCAACCTGCGTGCCGCAGGCAAGGGGATCAACGTCGCCATGGTGCTCAAGGACTTGGGCCGCGAGGTGGGCGTCACCGGCTGGCTGGGCGCAGACAATGAGCAGAGCTTTGTCTCCCTGTTTGCAGAGCGTGCGCTGGATGATCACTTTGTGCGCGTCGCGGGCAGCACCCGCATCAACGTCAAGATCTCCGAGCAATCCGGTCGGGTCACCGATCTCAACCTGCCGGGGCTCACCATCCAGCAAGGGGAGGTGAGCGCGCTGGAGCAGGCCATCGACCAATTGGCACCTCACGCCGAGTGGTTCGTGCTGGCGGGCAGCCTGCCTAAAGGGGTGGCCCCCGATTATTGCACCCATCTGATCCGCCTGCTCAAGGCCAAGGGCAAGCAGGTGATCTTCGATTGCAGCGGCGCGGCCTTAAGCGAAGGGATCAAGGCGGCGCCGACCCTGGTCAAACCCAATCTGGAGGAGCTGAGCCAGTGGGCGGGTCGCCCTGTCAAAACTCTGGGCGAGCAGGCCGAGTGCGCCCGCTCGCTGCAGGCAAGCGGCATCCCCAACGTGGTGATCTCCAACGGCGCCGATGGCCTGATCTGGTTTGCCCCGGATGCCGTCTGGCAGGCCATTCCACCGCGCATGCAGGTGGTCAGCACGGTCGGTGCTGGCGACTCCCTGGTGGCCGGTCTCGCCCATGGTCTGAGCCTTGGCTGGGCGCCGGAGCAGACCCTGCGGCTGGCCACCGCCGTCTCGGCCTTGGCGGTTAGTCAGGTGGCGGTAGGCTTTAACGATATCAGTGTGCTCAACCCTTTACTTGAACAGGTGCGCGTAGAGCGTCTGGATGCGCTGGCACCGGTTCCGTGCAATACCCCCTCAATGGAAAACTCAGGAGATGCCCAATGAAAGCAATCTTGGTTACGGCTTGCCCGGCGGGCATTGCCACCAGCTTTCTCGCTGCAAAACGGATAGAACAGCAGGCCAAACTGGCTGGCTGGGAACTCACCCTCGACGTCGGCTCCAGCGTGCAGCCCCGCCAAGTACCGAGCAAGGAGCAGATTGCCGCCGCCGATCTGGTGCTGGTTGTCGCCAGTGCCCCGGTGGATCTCGCCGCCTATGATGGCAAGCGAGTCTATCAGGGCAGCATGGATCTCGCCCTGCAGGATCCGGCCGCCTTGCTGGAAGCAGCCACCAGCGGTGCCAGCGTCTATCGTCATCAAGCCGCTCCCGCAGCAGCTAAACCCGCCGCCGCTGGCAAGCGCATCGTGGCAGTGACAGCGTGCCCGACTGGCGTTGCCCACACCTTTATGTCGGCAGAAGCGCTGGAGACCATGGCCAAACAGCTGGGTTATCAGATCCGCGTCGAGACTCAAGGCTCGGTCGGTGCCCAGAATGCCCTGACTGCCGAGGAGATTGCATCTGCCGATCTGGTATTCCTCGCCACCGATATCGAAGTGGACATGGCGCGCTTTGACGGTAAGCCGGTCTATCGTACCAGCACGGGCGCGGCATTGAAGAAAACCCGCGCCGAACTCGACAAGGCGTGGAACGAGGCGACACTCTATCGCCACAGCGGTGCCAGCCAGCCCAAGAAAGAGGAAAAAGCCGGCCCCTACAAGCACCTGCTGACCGGTGTCTCCTTCATGCTGCCGATGGTGGTGGCGGGTGGCCTTATCATTGCGCTCTCGTTTGTGTTCGGTATCGAAGCGTTCAAGGTGGAAGGCACCCTGGCTGCTGCCCTGATGAAGATCGGTGGTGGCTCCGCCTTTGCCTTGATGATCCCGGTGCTGGCCGGTTACATTGCCTACTCCATCGCTGACCGCCCGGGTCTCGCTCCCGGCATGATCGGCGGCATGCTGGCAAGCTCGCTGGGCGCCGGTTTCCTCGGCGGCATCGTGGCCGGTTTCCTCGCCGGTTACAGCGCCAAGTACCTGAGCGACAAGGTGCGCCTGCCGGTGACCCTGGAAGCGCTCAAGCCCATCTTGATCATTCCGCTCTTTGCCAGCCTGTTTACCGGTCTGGTGATGATCTACGTGGTGGGTGGCCCGGTGGCTGGCATCATGAATGCCATGACCGAGTTCCTCAACAACATGGGCTCTGCCAACGCCGTGCTGCTGGGTGTCATCATCGGGGCCATGATGTGCTTCGACATGGGCGGCCCGGTCAACAAAGCTGCTTACGCCTTCGGTGTCGGCCTGCTGGCCTCCAAAACCTATGCCCCGATGGCAGCGGTCATGGCCGCTGGTATGGTGCCGGCACTGGGCATGGGGATCGCGACCTTCTTGGCCCGCTCCAAGTTCATCAAGGCGGAGCAGGAAGCGGGTAAAGCCTCCTTCGTGCTGGGCCTGTGCTTTATCTCCGAGGGGGCCATCCCGTTTGCCGCCAAGGATCCGATGCGCGTTATCCCAGCCTGTATGATTGGCGGCGCCCTGACCGGTGCGCTCTCCATGCTGTTCGGCTGTGAGCTGATGGCACCCCACGGCGGTCTGTTTGTGCTGTTCATCCCGCACGCCATCAGCAATGTCATGATGTATATCGTGGCCATTGCAGCAGGCTCGCTGCTGACCGGTGTCTCCTACGCCATGCTCAAGCGCGGCGAAGAGCAGGCCAAGCTGGCCACGGCATAAGCCTCGCCACCCGGCAAGACGTCATAACCAAGAGCGGCCTGCGGGCCGCTTTTGGTTTTGTCGGGAGGACAGGTAACCTGTGAGGGGAAGATAGGGAGTGGTTAAAACTCCCAGCCTTGTTGTTCTGGCAACTGGGGTTGCGCTCCTTCCAGCGCTTTGCGCCGCGCAGCCTCAACCCGCGCCTTGCGGGCGCGACACAGACGCATTACATCCTGTTGCTGGGCCGGGCTCATTTTCTGCCAGTTGAAACGCTCCTCGCGATTGCGCAGGCATCCTTTGCAATAGCCCTTGTTGTTCACCTCGCAGACCCCGATACAGGGGCTCTGCAACGGGAATATTTCGAGCTGTTCCATCCATTACCTCGCATATCCTGTCACCTTGTTATAACCCAGCATCCTCCCTTTGGAGAAATCTCTCTTCAAGTGATTGATGTCGTTTGCTTTCCCCCTGCAAATTTGGCATCTTGCCGCCGAGCAGGACTCTTGGTGTTAAATGAGGACATATGAACAAACACGGATTCTGGCTGGCCGCGATAGTGCTGGGGTTGGCCGGGTGTGCGGGTAACTCTGACAAAGCAGAGGTGCCCAAAAAACAGACTGATGACAGATGTTTTCTCAACTGCGAGGTGCCGGAAAATCTGGGCAAGCAGTATCTGGACGGTACCTTGCCGGGGGATCTGGTGCGGGTCGAGCGGGTCAACAGTCGTGCCAGTGTCGATTACAGCAAGTTTGGCCCCCAGAGTCGCATTGTCATGCAGCGTTCAGGGCGGATGGCGAGCCGTTATGGTGAACTATATCGTCTGCTCTCCCGCTGGGTAGCGAACGGCGGCAATCCGGCCGACATCACCCGTTACGGCATCAGCCTGGCCCAGCTGGGCGGTGCGGATCGGATGGGCAACGTGCTCTTTACCGGCTACTACTCGCCGGTGCTGGAGGTGCGTCACCGCCCGGATGCCGAGTATAAGTACCCCATCTATGCCATGCCCAACTGCGGCAGCCGTTGTCCGACCCGGGCACAGATCCACCAGGGCGCCCTTGCCAACCGCGGGTTGGAGCTGGGTTACAGCAAATCCCTTATCGACAACTTCCTGATGGACGTGCAGGGATCGGGCTTTGTTCACTACGGTGACGACGATAGGCTGCAATATCTGGGTTACAGCGGCAAGAACGGCCACGGCTATGTGAGCATTGGCCGGGTGCTGATTGACCGCGGTGAAGTGCCCAAGGAGCAGATGTCGATGAAGGCCATCAAGGAGTGGGCCAACCAGCAACCTGAGCACAGGGTCAAGGAGCTGGTAGAGCAGAACCCCTCCTATGTCTTCTTCGAGCGTCGCCCGACTAATGATGTGATCGGTGCCGCCGGTATCCCGCTGCTGCCGCTGGCGGCCGTCGCTGCCGACAAGACCCTGCTGCCGATGGGTACCCCGATCCTGGCCGAAGTTCCCTTGCTCGATAAAGAGGGCAACTGGACCGGCAAGCACCAGCTGCGGCTGTTGATTGCGCTGGATGTGGGCGGGGCGGTGAAGAAGGGCCACCTCGACCTCTACCACGGCATGGGCGAGAAGGCCGGTGTCGCGGCCGGTCACTACAAGCACTTTGGCCGGGTCTGGAAGCTGGGTCTGCACCACGGGCCGACTGCCGCCCCCTGGTTGTAATCCTCTGAGGGTTTGGGCGTCTGTCATCGGGCGCCCGAGCAATGTGAAGAGACAAAAAAAGCCGCCGGATTGCTCCGGCGGCTTTCTATTTTGTGCGAGTTGCCAGTCTGTGGCTGCGTCAGCTCTTCTGGATATCCAGCCGGATGGCGCCGACCGGTTTGCAGCAGCAGGGGAGGCACTCCCCCTGGGCGACAAATGCCAGCGGCACATTGGGGTAGTGCACCTTGCCAGCCATCAGCGGAGTGCGGCAGGCGCCGCAATAGCCGCTGCGACACTGGAACTCCACATGATGACCATGGCGCTCCAGGGTCTCCAACACGCTTTCGCCGGGATGGGCGTGCAGCACGGCACCATCCCGGGTATGTACCCGTGGTGCCACGACCGCATGCTGTTCGGCAGGTGCGTGCGGGGCAGGGGTCAGCGTGTCGGTGGCGTCACTCACAGCTCGAAATCACCCAGGTCGTCGGCATTGACTTCGCTGTCGATCTGACCAACCAGATAGGAGCTGACCTCTACCTCTTGCGGGGCGACCTGTACGTTGTCGGATGACAGCCAGGTGTTGATCCAGGGGATCGGGTTTTGCTTGGTGCCGGCAAAGGCTGGCTGCAGGCCGACTGCGCTCATGCGCAGGTTGGTGATGTACTCCACATACTGGCAGAGGATGTCCTTGTTCAGGCCGATCATGGAGCCGTCCTGGAACAGGTACTCGGCCCACTCTTTCTCCTGAATGGCCGCTTCCTTGAAGATCTCGAAGCAGGCCTGTTCGCACTCGGCGGCGATCTCGGCCATCTCTGGGTCATCCTGGCCGGTGCGCATCAGGTTCAGCATGTGCTGGGTGCCGGTGAGGTGCAGCGCTTCGTCGCGGGCGATCATCTTGATGATCTTGGCGTTGCCTTCCATCAGTTCACGCTCGGCGAAGGCAAAGGAGCAGGCGAAGCTGACGTAGAAGCGGATCGCTTCCAGCGCGTTGACGCTCATCAGGCAGAGATAGAGCTTCTTCTTGAGCTCACGCAATGTGATGGTCACCTCGCGGCCCGCGACGGTGTGGGTACCTTCACCATGCAGGTTGTAGAGGGCGGTCGCTTCGATCAGGTCGTCGTAGAAGTGGCTGATGGAGCCGGCGCGCTTGAGGATCTGCTCGTTGGTCACGATGTCGTCGAACACCTGGGCGGGGGTGTTGACGATATTGCGGATGATGTGGGTGTAGGAGCGAGAGTGGATGGTCTCCGAGAAGGCCCAGGTCTCAATCCAGGTTTCCAGCTCCGGAATGGAGACTAGCGGCAGCAGGGCCACGTTGGGGCTGCGGCCCTGAATGGAGTCCAACAGAGTCTGGTACTTCAGGTTGGAGATGAAGATGTGCTGCTCGTGAGGCGGCAGGGCCTGATAGTCGATGCGGTCACGGGAGACATCCACCTCTTCCGGGCGCCAGAAGAAGGAGAGCTGCTTCTCGATCAGCCGCTCGAACACTTCGTGCTTTTGTTGATCATAACGGGCTACGTTGACCGATTGGCCAAAAAACATCGGCTCTTTGAGCTGGTCGTTTTGGGTTTGGCAGAAAGTTGAATAGGCCATGGTTACCAGAATATGTGAATAGAGAAAACAGGAGAGCGGGAGCTTCACGCTCCCGCCCGGTTATCAGTTCTTGCCGCGACTTAGATTTTGCAAGCCCCGCCAGCGCAACCGTCATCTTGCAGGTCGGTCTGGGCATCGTCTGCACCATCACGGGTGTTGTGATAGTACAGGGTCTTGAGACCGTATTTGTAGGCGGTCAGCAAGTCCTTCAGCAGCTGCTTCATCGGCACCTTGTTGCCTTCGAAACGGGCAGGGTCGTAGTTGGTGTTGGTGGAGATCGCCTGATCCACAAACTTCTGCATGATACCGACCAGCTGCAGGTAGCCGTCAACGCTCGGTTGCTTCCAGAGCAATTCGTATTGATCTTTCAGGCGATCATACTCGGGCACCACCTGTTTGAGAATGCCGTCTTTGGAGGCCTTGACCGACACCAGACCGCGTGGCGGCTCGATGCCGTTGGTGGCGTTGGAGATCTGGCTGGAGGTCTCGCTCGGCATCAGGGCGGTCAGGGTTGAGTTGCGCAAGCCCACGGACTTGATCTCTTCACGCAGACTTTCCCAATCCAGATGCAGAGGCTCGTTGCACAGTGCATCCAGATCCTTCTTGTAGGTGTCGATGGGCAGGATACCTTGCGCGTAGGTGGTCTCGCCAAACAGCGGGCAGGGGCCGAACTCGCGGGCCAGCTGCACGGAGGCTTTCAGCAGGTAGTACTGGATGGCCTCGAAGGTGCGGTGAGTCAGTGCCAGACCGGAGCCATCAGAGTAGCGGGCACCGTTTTTAGCCAGGTAGTAGGCGTAGTTGATGACGCCGATCCCCAGGGTGCGACGACCCATGCTGCCCTTCTTGGCGGCGGCAATCGGGTAGTCCTGATAGTCGAGCAGGGCATCGAGGGCGCGCACGGCCAGATCCGCCATCTCTTCCAGATCTTCCAGTTTGTCGATGGCACCCAGGTTGAAGGCAGAGAGGGTGCACAGAGCGATCTCGCCGTTCTCGTCGTCGATGTTGTTGAGCGGCTTGGTCGGCAGCGCAATCTCGAGGCAGAGGTTGGACTGGCGTACCGGCGCCACGCTCGGGTCGAACGGGCTGTGGGTGTTGCAGTGATCCACGTTCTGGATGTAGATGCGACCGGTACCGGCACGCTCTTGCATCATCAAGGAGAAGAGGTCTACCGCTTTCAGGGTCTTCTTGCGAATGGCCGGATCCTGCTCGTACTTGACGTAGAGCTCTTCGAACTTGTCCTGATCGGCGAAGAAGGCGTCGTACAGACCCGGCGCATCGGACGGGGAGAACAGTGTGATGTCACCGCCCTTGATGAGGCGCTGGTACATCAGCTTGTTGATCTGCACGCCGTAGTCCATGTGACGAACACGGTTCTCTTCCACGCCGCGGTTGTTCTTCAGCACCAGCAGGCTTTCCACTTCGGTGTGCCACAGCGGGTAGAACAGGGTGGCCGCACCGCCGCGCACGCCGCCCTGGGAGCAGCACTTCACGGCAGTCTGGAAGTATTTGTAGAAGGGGATGCAACCGGTGTGGAACGCTTCGCCACCACGGATGGGGCTGCCCAGACCGCGGATGCGACCTGCGTTGATGCCGATACCGGCGCGCTGGGAAACGTAACGCACGATGGAGCTGGCGGTGGCGTTGATGGAGTCCAGGCTGTCGTCGCACTCGATCAGTACGCAGGAGCTGAACTGACGGGTCGGGGTGCGCACGCCGCTCATGATCGGGGTCGGCAGCGAGATCTTGAAGGTCGAGACCGCATCATAGAAGCGCTTGATGTAGTCCAGACGGGTATCCTTCGGATACTTGGAGAAGAGGCAGGCCGCTACCAGAATGTAGAGGAACTGCGGGCTCTCGTAGATCTCGCCGGTGACGCGGTTTTGTACCAGATACTTGCCTTCCAGCTGCTTGACCGCCGCGTAGGAGAAGTTCATGTCGCGCCAGTGATCCATGTGCGCGTTCAGCTCTTCGAATTCAGCCTGGGTGTAGTCTTCCAGCAGGTGTTTGTCGTACTTGCCCATGTCGACCAGACGAGCCACGTGCTGGTAGAGGTGGGGCGGTTCGAACTGGCCGTAGGCCTTCTTGCGCAGGTGGAAGATGGCCAGACGGGCGGCCATGTACTGGTAGTCAGGGGTCTGCTCGGAGATGAGGTCAGCCGTCGCCTTGATGATGGTTTCGTGAATGTCGGCGGTACGGATACCGTCATAGAACTGGATGTGGGACTTGAGCTCTACCTGGGAGACCGACACGTTGTCGAGCCCTTCGGCGGCCCAGTCCAGCACGCGGTGAATTTTATCCAGATCGATGGGTTCTTTGTGTCCGTTACGCTTCGTCACAAACAAGTTCATTGGCTGATGACCTTCAGTTGATTCCCGAAAAACCATCGCACAATGACACCACCCCTGGCCCCGGCGATGTGCAGGTATTGGGTAGAGATTGTGCGATGAATCACAAGATGTAGTGTTATTTTAAGTTCGAGCTACAAGATAGTGAGGTCAGCCCGCCATTGCAATGTGTGGATAAGTGACGAGCTGTGGATAAATTGTGAGTCTTGCCCCATCAGTTAGTGACCGCTCACAGTGAGCGGGTTTTCATTCGTCCGCTCCGCTAAAAGCAAGTCTCCCGATCGAAGATGGAAAATTTAAATAACTTTTTTTGCTTGCGAAACGGGGGGCTTTTTACTAGCAAACGGCGGCTGATTATCCCTTATGCAACAAGGGTCAAAAGCTGTCCAGTTGTCGCAGCCGCGGGCTCAGCGTGGCAAGGGCTTTGCATCAGATGACGGTGGTTTGTGGCCGCTTTGTGACGGTTGTGTGCGTGTCAAATGGGTATCCAATAGACTGTAAGCTGCCTTTATTATCCATGAATAGACGAGTGATGGTGGCGCAGGACGCAGGAGCGTAAAGGAAGAGATGCAAGGGGCGGAGAGTCTCTTCGCCCCGTTATCGCATATCAGCCGGTAAGGCTGTGCGTTACACCTTGGCCGTCAACTCATAGCGCAGCCAGTGGTGCAGGGCTTGCACGGTATCGAATTGCAGGTCGGCGCCCCACTGGGCGGGATCTTCCTCATCATTGAGATACCCCCAACCAGCGACCGCGGTGCGCATGCCAGCATTGCGGCCTGCTTCGATATCCCGCACATGATCCCCCACATAGAGGCAGTGAGCCGCCTCGACCCCCAGCTTCTCGCAGGCAAAGAACATGGGGGCGGGGTCGGGCTTGCGTACCGGCAGGGTATCGGCGCTGACAGTGACGCCGCAGCTGGCAAGCTCTGGCAGGGCTGCCAGCAGTGGCTCGGTGAGAAAGCCCGGCTTGTTGGTGACGATACCCCAAGGTAGCTGTTTCTCGTCGAGCCACTCGATAAGATCCACCATTCCCTCATAGGGACGGGTACCGACGCAGAGATTGGCCGCGTAGTAGTCGAGCAGGGCATTGCGCAGGCGCGTGGTCCCCAGCTCTTCAAGCAGTTCGTCGCCGAGGCCTGCTTTCAGCAGCCCGAGCGCTCCGTGGGAGGTGGTCTGACGAATAATATCGTCAGAGAGCGGCGCAAAGCCTTCGTTTATCAGCACGTGGTTGACGGCGGCCCCCAGATCCGGGGCTGTGTCGAGCAGGGTGCCATCCAGATCGAACAGTACACCGCGCAGGGGAAGAGGGCGAGAGGCGCTCATCAACCGTGCTCCGGGCGGACAAACTCCACCATATAGTTGACGTCGACATTTTTGCCGAGCTTGAACTGGTTGGTGAGGGGGGCGTAGTGGACGCCGCTCATGTCCCGCACCAGCAGGCCAGCCGCTTCCCCCATGCGACACAGTTCGGCCGGGGTGATGAATTTTTTGTGATCGTGGGTACCCTTGGGCACCATCTTCATCAGGTATTCGGCCCCGATGATCATCATCAGATAGGATTTGGGGTTGCGGTTGATGGTGGAGACAAACACCCGGCCGCCCGGGCGCACCAGGGTAGCGATGGCGCGCAGCACGGAGGCGGGGTCCGGCACATGCTCCAGCATCTCCATGCAGGTGACCACGTCATACTGGCCCGGCACTTCGGCGGCATGGGCTTCGGCAGTGATCTGGCGGTACTCGAGCTCGACACCCTGCTCCAGGGCGTGCAAGCGGGCGACGCCGAGGGGCTCCTTGCCCATGTCGATGCCGGTGACCTTGGCACCACGGCGGGCCATGCTCTCGGAGAGAATGCCACCGCCACATCCGATATCGAGAATGCGCTTGCCAAACAGACCGCCACTTTTGTCGGTGATCCAGTCAAGGCGTACCGGATTGATTTGATGCAGGGGTTTGAATTCACCTTCCATGTCCCACCAGCGGGAGGCGATGGCTTCAAACTTGGCGATTTCTGTCAGATCGACATTGGCATCACTGTTCATTTTTCGAAGATCCTGTGGCAGGGCGCCCGCTTCTGAGTCATGGGCGCAATCTATTGTCCTGGCGGGCATTATAACGGACGGACTTTGTCACACCAGCCCGATCTGATACCCGATTTGTGGCTTAAGGTATTTGGCTCAGTGTGTTACCATGTCGCGCTGTTTAAGCCAAAGAACAACTAATTAGGGATAAGGCTTTCTATGAGCGATCTGGCCAGAGAGATCACGCCGGTCAACATCGAAGAAGAGCTCAAGAGTTCCTATCTTGATTACGCCATGAGCGTGATCGTAGGACGAGCTCTGCCGGATGTGCGTGATGGCTTGAAACCGGTTCACCGCCGCGTTCTGTTTGCTATGAACGAGTTGGGGAACGACTGGAACAAGCCCTATAAAAAATCGGCCCGTGTGGTCGGTGACGTAATCGGTAAATATCACCCGCACGGCGATAGCGCTGTGTATGACACCATTGTCCGGATGGCGCAGGATTTCTCCATGCGTTACATGCTGGTCGATGGTCAGGGCAACTTCGGTTCGGTCGACGGCGACAGCGCCGCGGCGATGCGTTATACCGAAGTGCGGATGGCCCGCATCTCCCACGAGCTGCTGGCTGATCTGGACAAAGAGACCGTGGACTGGGTGCCGAACTATGACGGCACCGAGATGATCCCGGCGGTCATGCCTACCAAGGTTCCCAACCTGCTGGTCAACGGCTCCTCCGGTATCGCGGTGGGCATGGCGACCAACATTCCGCCTCACAATCTCACCGAGATTGTCAATGGCTGCCTGGCGCTGATCGAAAACGGCGACCTCACCATTGACGAGCTGATGACCTACATCACCGGCCCGGATTTCCCCACCGGCGGCATTATCAACGGTCGTTCCGGCATCGTGCAGGCGTACCGTACCGGTCGTGGCTCCATCTATGTGCGGGCCAAAGCTGAAGTGGAAGTGGACGAGAAGACCAGTCGCGAGACCATCATCGTTCACGAGATCCCCTATCAGGTGAACAAGGCTCGACTGATCGAGAAGATCGCCGAGCTGGTCAAAGAGAAGAAGATAGAGGGCATCAGTGCCCTGCGCGATGAGTCTGACAAAGACGGCATGCGCATCGTTATCGAGATCAAGCGCGGCGAGTCCGGCGAGATTGTGCTGAACAATCTCTACAAGCACACCCAGATGCAGACCACGTTCGGCATCAACATGGTGGCGCTCGATAACAACCAGCCCAAGGTGATGAACCTTAAAGAGATCCTTGATGCGTTCCTGCTGCACCGCCGTGAAGTGGTGACTCGCCGGACCGTGTTCGAACTGCGCAAGGCGCGGGATCGGGCGCACATTTTGGAAGGTCTGGCGGTTGCGCTGGCCAACATTGATCCCATCATCGAGCTGATCCGTCACAGCGCGACCCCGGCCGACGCGAAAGCGGGCTTGGTTGCCAAGGGCTGGGAACTCGGCAACGTGGCCGCCATGCTGGAAAAAGCGGGCGACGACGCGGCACGGCCAGAGTGGCTGGAGCCCGAGTTCGGTATCCGTGAAGGTCAATACTTCCTGACCGAACAACAAGCCCAGGCCATCCTTGACCTGCGTCTGCACAAGCTGACCGGCCTTGAGCACGAGAAGATCCTGGAAGAGTACCAATCTCTGCTGGACCTGATCGCCGAGCTGCTGCACATCCTGGCGAGCCCGGCTCGTCTGATGGAAGTGATCCGCGATGAACTGCTGGCTGTACGCGAGCAGTATGGCGACGAGCGTCGCACCGAGATCAGCATGTCCAGTGCCGAGATCAACATCGAAGATCTGATCACCCCGGAAGACGTGGTGGTCACCCTGTCTCACCAGGGCTATGTGAAGTATCAGCCGCTCTCCGACTACGAGGCCCAGCGCCGCGGTGGTCGTGGCAAGTCGGCCACCCGGATCAAGGAAGAGGACTTTGTGGAGCGTCTGCTGGTGGCCAACACCCACGACACCATTCTGTGCTTCTCCACCCGTGGCAAGGTCTACTGGCTCAAGGTTTACCAGCTGCCGGAAGCATCCCGTGGCGCCCGTGGTCGTCCGATCATCAACCTGCTGCCGCTGGAAGAGGGTGAGCGTATCACCGCTATCCTGCCGGTGAAGGAATATGACGCCGAGAAGTATGTCTTCTTCGCCACCGCCAACGGTACCGTGAAGAAGACCAGCCTCTCTGACTTCAGCCGTCCGCTCTCCTCCGGTATCCGCGCCATCAACCTCAAAGAGGGTGATGAGCTGATCGGGGTGGATATCACCGATGGCAGCAACGAGATCATGCTCTTCTCCGATGCGGGTAAAGTCGTTCGCTTCGCGGAAGGCAGCGGTCGCGCTGATGCCGATGTCAGCGATGACGTTGAAACCGACGACGATGCCGGCAACGACGATGATGGTAGCGACAACGGCGAAGGCACCGAAAGCAAGGGTACCTTCAAGGGTGTGCGTCCGATGGGTCGTACCGCAGCCGGTGTCCGTGGCATCAAGCTGGGCGCCGGTGACAAGGTGGTTTCCCTCATCGTTCCGCGCGGCGAAGGTGCCATCCTCACCGCCACCGAGAACGGTTACGGCAAGCGGACTGCGTTGGCCGAATACCCGACCAAGAGCCGTGGTACCCAAGGCGTTATCTCCATCAAGGTGGATGAGCGCAATGGCAAGGTGATCGATGCGATCCAGGTCGAAGATACCGACCAGATCATGCTGATCACCAACGGCGGTACCCTGGTGCGTACCCGTGTTGCCGAGGTGAGCGTCATTGGCCGTAACACCGGCGGTGTCCGTCTGATCCGTACCGGTGAAGACGAGACCGTGGTTGGCCTGCAGCGTATCGCCGAGAGCGACGAAGACGAGAACGACGCTTTGGCCGTTGACGGTGAGGTATCTGAAGGTACCGATACCGTGACCGGCACTGATGCGGTCGATGCTGGGGAAGCGGGCGACGAGTAATCGTCACCAGTTACCCGAGCAACGTCTCTGATCAAAAAGAGCGACCCAGGTGGTCGCTCTTTTTATTTATTTGCATTTTATGACTCTACGCTGCTCTTACGGCAGGCTCACTCCTGCAGCCACATTCTGGCGCTGCGGGCGGGAATGGCGACCCGTAACCACTGGCTCTGCACATTGACCACGGCACCTTGGTCGAGCACGTCACGATAGTTGCGATACCAGTTCATCTCGAACTTGGCGGTATCGAGCCAATACTCCTGCTCATAGTCGCACTTGTTTATGCCGACCAGCCCCTGTTTGCCCCGTTTGAACAGCACGAAGCAGTCACCGCTGCCGATCAGCTGCATGGGTTGACCCTGCACCGTATTGTGGAAGCGGATCATCTCCTTGAGATCGGCGCGCTGGTAGTAATCCTGCCAGCGCAGTCCATCCTTGGCCTGGGTTTCGCCGTGATCCGAATAGACCAGTGGCGAGCCACCATCGCGGCCGAGCAGGTAGGCATAGGCCAGCTTCTCGTCAGTCTGGCTCAGGATCTGATAGCGGAAGCCGTCGTTGGTGGGGATGTCGTGGGTCACGGCAAAGGTGACGGCACGACTGCCCGGTAGCGCCTGACCATAGGCGCCCGGATCCGCCAGCAGGTTCATGCTGCCACCGTAACTGAAGGCACCGCGCAGGGAGGCAAACAGCGGAAAGTCATAGGCTCCCTGGCCGCTGCTGTCGAGGTAGGGTTTGAGGAAGCGCTCGTAATCGGTGCTGCCTGCGCCCCCTGTGGTGATCACCTCGCCAAAGACATGCATCCCCTGTTTGATCTCGGGGGTGAACACGGCATTGATCTGGTAATCGCTCATGTGTTTGACCGCATCGACCCGAAAACCCTTGATCCCCATCCCCTTAAGCGCCTTGAGATAGGCCTGTTGCTGGCTCACTACCCAGTTGTTGGGATCCAGATCCGGCAGCCCCTTGTCACCGGCACCACCACAGAGTCGCCAATACTGGACATGACCCGGATCGCTCCAGTCGCTAATGCACCCTTCGGGATGAAAATCCTGACCGGAGAGGAAGTTTTGCCCGAGATCGCCAAACAGTTTCTGGCGCTCGAAATAGGCCGGGTTGCTGGCGTAGCTTTGCAGCAGCTCGTTGCCGGGATAGTTGAGATCGCTGCGTTTCCAGCTTTCGTTGGCCATGTGGTTGAGCACCACATCGGCATAGACGGCGATACCTCGCGCCTTCATGGCGGCGATCAGCTGCTCGAGATCCTGCTTGTTGCCAAGAGGGGAGTCGACAAGACGCAGATCCTGCGGCTGGTAACGAGCCCACCACTCGTTGCCTGATGACTTGAGAGGTGGTGAGATGAGTACCTGTTTGTAACCGGCTGACTTGATAAGATCGGCTTTGGCGGTCACTTCACTGTACTTCCAGTTGAAGGCGTGCAGTATGACGTCGGCGTGCGCCAAGGGGGCGATCAGCATGCCTGCGATCGCCCATATTCCCGCTGTGTGTTTCATTATTGTGTCCCTGTTTTTATAGATGCCTGAATGGGCAACTCAGCTTTGGCGGGAACAGAGTGAGCTGCAATCAACAACCTGCAGATTTGTGACCGCTTTCAGTATGATTTCGCCGAATATGTGAACTGTTTCGGCTTTTCCTCGCCACCGCCAGTTGCCTTTTTACAAGTGATTTTTTTGTCATTTCCCTGTCATTCCCAGCCGCTATCCTGCCAGGCGAGTGGTGCGTTGTTGCAATCACCTTCACCGTCAGGAGCTGCATATGACCAGTTGGATCACGTGGGAAATTTGGTGGAGCCGGGTATGGGGCGAGTCAGAGGTGCCGCTGTATGAAGAGGATGAGCACGAAGTGGCTCATGAACCCTCGCGACTACCGGTTGAAATGGTGCAGCAGGGTCGGGATCAGCGCGCAGGCTAAGGCGCTAACACAGCCTTTACCGGATTGCGCGATCTTGTGGCGACATGGCTACTTCGTTGGCCAATTTGGAAAATTAGGAAAGCGGGTTTTCCACAGGATGTATCGCGGCATATCTTCCTCTCGACCTCTTGGCAGGCAAGGGCTCTGTGCCTGATGCGTGAAGGGCGTGAGCAGGGGGATTAGAAGAGCGACAGCTGCTCCCCGGGGCGGATAAACCCATCCAGCCTGAGCTGAATATGGCGTTTGCCCAGATCAAGTCGTTTGCTGATAAGGCGAAAGCGCTGGGCCAGCAGATCGGCAAAGTGCCCCTCACCGCGCATGCGGGTACCGAAGGCGGTACTGTTGAGCCCGCCACCGCGGCTGGCTCGCAACTGATTCAAAATAGCCTCCTTCTGGCCCGGATAGTGGGTATCGAGCCAGTCACCAAATAGCGGCGCCAGCTCGTGGGGCAGGCGCAGCAGAATGTAATCGGCGCAGCTGGCGCCAGCCTCGGCAGCCGATTTGATGATCTGCTCCAGCTCCGGTTCATTGAGCCGCGGGATCATGGGGGCGGCCAATACCCCCACCTGTATACCAGCGTTGGCCAGCTTTTCGATCACTTTCAAGCGGCCGGTGCCCGTGCTGGCGCGGGGCTCCAGCTGTCGCCGCAGGGTTTCGTTCAAGGTCGTCACCGATACCATCACCTGACACAGTCCCTCTCTGGCCAGCTCGGTCAACAGATCGAGGTCGCGCAAGATCATGGCGCTCTTGGTAATGAGTCCGACCGGATGGCGGTGGGCCAGCATCACTTCCAGCAACTGCCGGGTGAGGCGATAGCGCTGCTCGATGGGTTGATAGGGGTCGGTATTGGCGCCAATGAAGATGGTCTGTGGCTGATAGGCCGGTTTGGCAAACTCCCGACGCAGCAGATCGGCTGCATTGCGTTTAGCAAACAGCTTGCTCTCGAAATCAAGACCAGGGGAGAGTTCCAGATAAGCGTGACTGGGTCTGGCATAGCAGTAGATGCAGCCGTGTTCGCACCCCTGATAGGGGTTGATGGAGCGACCAAAGGGGACATCCGGCGAGCTGTTGTAGCTGATGATACTGCGTGCATCGATCTCCCGCACCTCGGTGCCAGGCACAGAAGAAGTGAAGGCGGCATCCCAATCGGACGATTGCCAGCCGTCATCGACCGCTTCGACAAGGGGGCCGCTAAAACGGTGATCGATATTGTTGGGGCTGCCTCGTCCTGCCATGGTGTGCACCGACACTGTTTATACATACAGTTATTTTGCAGGTACCCCGGATAAATGACAACAACTGCTGGTCGACCGGGTGCAAAAAGGGTTTTCGTGGGGATCTCTAGCTTGATCGCGGCGCTACATTTCGTTTACATAGACAAAATGAGAACTGGATCACGGAAATCATCATGAGACCCACCACTTCCCGCTGGCTGTTTATCGGTCTGCTTGCGCTGGTTATCTGGCGTCTGCTTCCGCTCTCCACCGAGCAGGAGATGGCTGCCGCCAACCGTGCCTGGCGTACCGGTCACTTCGATGAGGCGACCCGGATCTGGTCGCCACTGGCCGATCAAGGCCAACCTCGGGCGCAAGCCCTGATGGGCTGGAGTCATGAGGTGGGGCAGGGGAGCGAGCAGGATATCCATCAGGCCATCAGCCTCTATCGCCAGTCGGCGCAGGCAGGGGATCCCTTCGGCCAATATCGGCTGGCAGAGCTCTATCTGCGCGGTGTTGGGGTCAAGCGAGATCTGCGCCAAGCCTTTCACTGGATGGAGCAGGCTGCCCGCAATGGTGATGTCCCGGCCATGCTGAAAGTCGGTGTGCTTCATCTGATGGGGGTCAGCGGCAGGGTCGATCTGGCTCAGGCGAAACAGTGGCTCTATCAGGCGGCACAAAAGGGCAACAAGCTGGCGCTTCAGGTGCTGCAAGAGCTGGCGCTGGCAGAGGAGGGGAGCAGTGACTTTGACTTCAACTGGCAATCCCTGCTTGGCGAATAGTCGGTAGGCGACTCATTTGACTGTAGAAAATATCTGCAAATCCGATACAGCACGCCCGACTTCTGGTAGCATGGGGGCCGTTTTGGCTTGGTTTGTCATGTTAAACATGCTGTTTGCGTGTCAGGCCGTCTTCGCAAAGTGCTGTGGAGAACCAGAACATCACCTTTTTGAATCTCTTTTCCATCCCGCATGTGACCTTTGGTAGGGGTCACCACTGTATAAGGAAACACATAATGCCAATCATTACTCTGCCTGACGGCAGCCAACGTCAATTTGCCCACTCTGTTTCCGTCATGGATGTGGCTGCGGACATCGGTCCCGGTCTCGCCAAGGCGTGCATTGCCGGTCGGGTAAACGGTGAACTGGTGGATGCATGCGAGCTGATCGAAGCCGATGCTGCGCTGGCCATCATCACCGCCAAAGACGAAGAAGGTCTGGACATCCTGCGCCACTCCTGCGCTCACTTGCTGGGTCATGCTATCAAGCAACTCTGGCCCCAGACCAAGATGGCCATCGGTCCTGTCATCGACAACGGCTTCTACTATGACGTTGATCTTGACCGTACCCTGACCGATGAAGATCTGGCTGCCCTGGAAGAGCGCATGCTGGCGCTGGTAGCCAAGGATTACGACGTCATCAAGAAGAAAGTCTCCTGGCAAGAAGCGCGCGATGTATTCGAGGCGCGCGGCGAGTCTTACAAAGTCGAAATCCTGGATCAGAACATTGCCCGTGATGACCAGCCAGGTCTCTATCATCACGAAGAGTACATCGACATGTGTCGCGGCCCGCACGTGCCCAACATGCGTCACTGCCACCACTTCAAGTTGCTGAAGATGTCCGGCGCCTACTGGCGTGGCGACTCCAACAACAAGATGCTGCAGCGTATCTACGGTACTGCCTGGGCTGACAAGAAGCAGCTCAAGGCTTATCTGCAGCGTCTGGAAGAGGCCGCCAAGCGCGACCACCGCAAGATCGGCAAGCAGCTCGACCTGTATCACATGCAGGAAGAAGCACCCGGTATGGTGTTCTGGCACAACGATGGCTGGACCATCTTCCGTGAGCTGGAAACCTTTATCCGCGGCAAGCTCAAAGAGTACGACTATCAGGAAGTGAAAGGTCCGTTCATGATGGACCGCGTCCTGTGGGAGCGTTCAGGTCACTGGGAGAAGTATGCCCAGGCCATGTTCACCACCCAGTCCGAAAACCGCGAGTACGCCATCAAGCCGATGAACTGCCCGGGTCACGTCCAGATCTTCAACCAGGGTCTGAAGTCCTACCGCGATCTGCCGCTGCGGATGGCCGAGTTTGGTTCCTGCCACCGCAACGAGCCGTCCGGTTCCCTGCACGGTCTGATGCGGGTGCGCGGTTTCACTCAGGATGACGCTCACATCTTCTGTACCGAAGAGCAGATCATGGAAGAGGTCTCCGGCTGTATTCGTATGGTCTATGACGTCTACGGTACCTTTGGCTTCGAGAACATCGTGGTCAAGCTCTCCACTCGTCCCGAGCAGCGTATCGGCTCTGACGAGATGTGGGATCGCGCCGAGAAAGCGCTGGCCGAAGCGCTGGAGCTCAACGGTCTGAAGTACGATTTGCAGCCGGGTGAAGGGGCGTTCTACGGTCCAAAAATTGAATTTACCCTGCACGATTGCCTTGATCGTGCGTGGCAATGTGGTACCGTGCAGCTCGACTTTGCCCTGCCTGGTCGTCTGGGTGCCACTTATGTGGGCGAAAACAACGATCGTCATGTACCTGTGATGATCCACCGGGCCATCTTGGGTTCTATCGAGCGCTTCATCGGTATTCTGACTGAAGAGTACGCCGGTCTGTTCCCGACCTGGTTGGCTCCGACTCAGGCTGTGGTCATGAATATCACGGACAATCAGGCCGATTATGCGGTGAAAGTAGCCAAAGCATTGAATGATGCGGGCCTTCGCGCAAAAGCGGACTTGAGAAATGAGAAGATTGGCTTTAAAATCCGCGAGCATACTTTGAAGCGAGTACCTTTCATGCTGGTCTGCGGCGATAAAGAAGTTGAAGCCGGTAAGATTGCAGTACGGACTCGTAAAGGGGCTGACCTGGGCACTTATCCTGTTGAAGAGTTCATCGCTCTGCTGACCCAGGAAGTTCAGACCCGCGGACAAAAGAAAGTGGAGGAATAAGCTATAAAAGGCGGAAAAAAACTGGGCAAGCAACCGCAAGCCCGCGCTCACCGGATCAATGAAGAGATCCGTCTGAAAGAAGTTCGTTTGGCTGGTCTGGATGGCGAAGCTCTTGGCATCGTATCTATCCAGGAAGCACTGAACTTGGCCGCAGAGGCCGAAGTGGATCTGGTCGAGATCAGTCCGAACGCCGAGCCGCCCGTTTGCCGGATCATGGATTACGGCAAATTCCTCTACGAAAAGAGCAAAACCACCAAAGAACAGAAGAAAAAGCAGAAAGTCGTCCAGGTCAAGGAGATCAAATTCCGTCCTGGCACTGACGAAGGCGACTATCAGGTAAAACTACGCAACCTGGTTCGCTTTCTGGAAGACGGGGACAAGGCTAAGGTCACCCTGCGCTTCCGTGGTCGTGAAATGGCACACCAGGATCTTGGTATCAAGGTTCTTGAGCGCGTCAAGAACGATCTGGAAGAGTTAGCCGTAGTCGAATCGTTCCCGAAAGTCGAAGGCCGTCAAGCTGTGATGGTCCTCGCACCTAAGAAGAAATCTTAAGGCCCACAAGAAATTGACTCATGGGGCTCGCTCCATGAGTCGGTTCGCCTTGCGATTTTGTTGTCACTCACAATGCGGAGTATGAAATGCCGAAGATGAAAACCAACCGGGGCGCCGCAAAGCGCTTCAAGAAGACTGGCTCAGGTCGCTTCAAGTGCAAGCACAACCACCTGCGTCACATCCTGACCAAGAAGAGCAGTAAGCGTAAGCGTCAGCTGGGACCGAAGTTCTTTGTTTCCGCTGCCGACCACAAACGTGTTGTCGCTTGTCTGCCGTACGCATAAGGGGGGATGTGAAAAATGCCAAGAGTTAAACGTGGTGTGACTGCTCGTGCTCGTCACAAGAAAGTAATGAAAGCCGCCAAGGGTTACTACGGCGCCCGTTCCCGTGTTTACCGCGTAGCGGTACAAGCGGTAACCAAAGCTGGTCAGTATGCCTACCGTGACCGTCGCCAGAAAAAGCGTCAATTCCGTCAGCTGTGGATTGCGCGTATCAACGCTGCTGCCCGTCAGAACGGTCTGTCCTACAGCCGTCTGATCAACGGTCTGAAGAAGGCTTCTATCGAGATCGATCGCAAGATCCTGTCCGATATCGCCGTTCACGACAAGCTGGCTTTCACCGCCCTGGTTGAAAAAGCTAAAGCAGCTCTGGTCTAATTCCAGCACTGTTATAAAAAATAAAGGAGGCTTAGGCCTCCTTTTTTGTATCTGTAACTCTTTGTTTTACATAAGTTTTTCCTTTCTTATGTCCACATTATGTCCACGCTTTTTTATCTATGTGGTCACTCAGGCAGTTCTTCCAGTTTCACTTCGAGTTGCAAGCGGTTGGTGTAGCCCTGATCGGTGAGGTCGTGGATGACCTGGGTGAGTAGCCAGTCTGCTTCGTCGATTTGCGGTTTGAAGCCCCTGACCGTGGTGGGTTGCTCCGGGTAAAGTTCGGGGCGGCCTTTGGCCAGGGTGATCTGAAACTCGGCCACGCCGCGGTGCAGCTTTTCCCACTCTGCCCGGGCGGCCCGCATGGCGTTGCTCTGGCTGGCGTAAACGTGGCGCAGCTCCTTGACGTTCTCACTGTCACCAACCAGCAGCTCGTTTTCCTTCTTGTTGACCACCACTCCAGGCGGTAATGGCCGTTCCTCTTTCGGTTTGGTCTTCCGTTTGCGCTTCACCTCTATTTTCTTCTTCTCGGCGGCCTTGTTGTCTTGCCAGTAGGCGATGACACCGGTGTAGGCGTCGCGGTCTGCCACCGAGAACTGGTGCTGATCGCCGTCCTGGCGGGTGATGGTGACAGCCGGCAGTGGCTTACCGCTGGCGGTGGTGCCGTTGCCCGCCTTGATGAACATCAGGCGGCCAGATTTGACGGTGGCGATGGCATCTTGCTCGGTGGCCAAGCGGGTGAGAAAGGCCAGATCGCTCTCGTTGGTCTGGTCGATGTGGTCGATCACCATCCCCTTGAAGGCGTCGCCAACGCTCGGTGTCAGGCCATAGCGGGCGGCCAGCTGCTCAACGATGGCGCCGATGGTCTCGAAGTGCCAGCTGCGCTCGCGTAGTTTGTTCATGCCCCCGCGCAGGTCTGCCGACTTGCCCCTGATGGTGAGCACATCCGGCGCGCCGCCATGCTCCACCTCGTCAATTTTGAAGGTGCCTTTATCGACCAGGGGGCCGCCTTGCCAGCCAATGCTGGCTTGAAGGGTGGCCCCACGGCGTGGCATGGCCAGTTTGCCGTCGCTGTCATCGAGGGCGATCTCGATGGTATCGGCCGAAAAGCCCCGGTTATCGGTGATGGTCATGTGCATCAAGCGTGGGCGCAGAGTGCCCGAGACATCGCTGCCATCGACCCGCACCTGATAGGCGGGCGCCGGATGTTGTTGGCTCAGGGCATCCAGCTGGCTTGTGATGCCAAGGTTTTCAGTCAAGCGGGTACCGAACAGGTCGAATGCTCCCATCAGAGCAGCCCCCCGAGTTTGCCGCCCACCGTGTTCAGCAGCTTGCCAACGCCCAAGCGACCGAGCAGGTTGCCCGCAGTGCGCCCGAGCAAGGTATTGCCGAGGGAGCTGTCGTTGTCATCGACCCGCTTGAGCTTGATGCTGAACTCGATTTTTCTGGCGCTGCCATCCTGGAAGAACTCGCTGCGGGTGGTGCTGATCCCCTCTATCACGAACGAGCCGCGCATCACGCCATCCCCTTGGATTAAGGGGAAGGCTTGGCCGCTGTCACCCATGCTATTGAGCATATCGAGGGAGACAGGGCCGCCGGTGAGCTCTGGATAGAGCACCCCACTTAAGTTACTGAGCTCGTCATCTGGCCCGAGGTACTGGTATGAGGGGCGGGCGCCGACCCGGTTATTGCCCGGGTGGCGCCATGATTTTTCGTCTTGTTGAGATTGCGGGGCCACGGTCGAGCGCATAAACACGAACCAGCCCAGAGTCATCATCATGGTGGTTGCTCCTTAATTACGGTCGGTCAGGGAGGCGCGGCCACTGGCAGCTGCCTGCCGTTCGCGTCGGTCCAGTTCGCGGCGCACCTCTTGCGCCACATCGGTGGCTGATTGTCCCGGCTGCTGGGTGATACTGATCGGGGCGTGGATCTGGGTGGTGCTGTTGCCTCGGGCCACCGGCCGCACCGGGGTGACGATGCGCGGGCCGTATCCCGAACCGCCCGCCATGGCCGGGGTGTTGTAGTTGCCGGTGAGGTAGCCGGACGGATTGACGTTGGCGGTGACCGAGCCGCCCCCCTTCATCCAATCCGGCAGCAGGTCGGTGAGGGCTTTGATCTTGTTCTTCAAACTCTCCCACTTGGCACTGATGCCGCCAATCAGGCCATCGATGATGGCCTTACCCTTGTTGGCGGCGCCCGCAGGCAGGGTATCGAAGAAGGTCCAGATCTCGTTCCAGTGCATGATCAGCATGCCGATGGGGGTCCATGAGAAGAGCTCTTTCAGGAGTTCCCAGAAGGCGAGAGCAGAGGCCTTGCACTGGGCCCATAGGTCGCTGAACCACTTGGTGACCCCATCCCAATTTTTGTAGAGCAGGTAGGCCCCGGCCGCGATTGCCACAATCCCCATGATGAACCAGCCGATCGGGGTGGTAAGCATGGCAATGCCGAGCCTGACCATGCCCATGGTCAGCGCCTTGATGAAGGTCAGCAGCGGGCCGCCATAGACCAGCAGGGTGGAAAGCCCCATTTTGATGGCAGCCAGTGGCCCCAGCAGACCGGCCACAATCAGCAGCAGCGATCCGCCAGCAGCAGCCGTTACGGCGGTGACCGCCGCGATACGGGTCAGGGTCGAGGTCAGCTCTGGGTTGGCCCGCATCCAGTCGCCAGTGACCTGGATGATCTCGGTGACGCGCTGGATAATGCCGCGCAGTGGGCCGTTCTCGGTCTCCATCATCTGGATCCCTACGTCATCCCAGGCGGAGGTGAGGTTGTCCAGGTCGCCGATGGCGTTATCGGCCATCACCTTGGCGACCTTGCCCGCTTCCCCCTGGGTTTGCTTCAAGGTGGCGATTAGCTCCTGCAGCTTGCCGGAACCGGCCTGCTCGGTCAGCACGGTCAGGGCGGCAAATGCCTCTTCGCCAGCGATGGCCTTGAAGTAGCCCGAGCGGGTGGCGTCCCCCATCTTGCTGGTTTTCTTGTAGAGCTCGTCCAGGATATCGGGCAGCGAGCGCAGGTTGCCCGCCGCATCGGCGGTCTTGACGTTGAGGGCGGCTAATGCATCGTTCGCCGCCTTGGGCGGGGAGGCCAAACGGCCGAGAATGGCACGGATGGCTGTCCCGCCCATGCTGCCCTGAATCCCTGCATCCCCCAGCTTGCCCGCCATGGCGGAGGCGGTTTCAAGGTCGACCCCGAGCCCTGCCGCTACCGGCCCCACGTATTTCATGGTTTCACCCAGCATCTGCAAGTCGACGTTGGCGCGGGTGAAGGTGCCGACCATCACATCCCCCAAGCGGGTCATCTGGTTGGCCGGCAGCTTGAAGCCAGTCAGGATGTTGGATCCGATATCGGCAGCAGCGGCAATCTCGACGCCGCCCGCCTTGGCGATATCGAGCACCCCGGGCATGGCGTCACGGATTGCCTTGGGGGTGAAACCGGCCATGGCCAGAAAGCCCTGACCCTGCGCCGCTTCGCCCGCCGTGAAGGCGGTATTGGCGCCGAGCTCCCGTGCCTGAGCCCGCAGGGCGGCCAGTTCGCTGCTCTCTTTGCTCAGCCGGGTGATCGCCTGCACCTTGGACATATCGACATCAAAGCCCATCGCCTTGCCCGCGATATTGGTGCCCTTGTAGATGGCGGCGGCCCCGGTGGCCATCCCTGCAGCGCCATAGCCTGCCAGCGTGCCGCGCATGGACATGGTTTTGTCGTAGTTGGCTTTGATCTGGTTAAGGCGCTTTTGCTGGTCGGCCAGTTGCCCCAGCTTGGCCCGCTGCTGGTCGAGCTGGCTGGTGGCGGCAGCCAGATCGCTCTTGAGCTGGCGCTGGTGCTGGCCCAGCTGTTTGGTGTTGATGCCTGCCTCGCCCATGGCCCGTTTCAGGCTGCCATGACGGGCGACCATTTCCCGCTCTTGTTGGGAGAGGTCGCGCACCTTCTGCTTGGCTTGCTCCATGGCGCGGGTCATGGCCTTGGTCGGTTGCTCGACCTTGGCGAACTGCTGCACCATCTGTTGGGCATCGCGCTGGGCTTGGGTCAGCTGGGCGCGGGTTGCACCGATTTGCTGGCCGAGGGTGCGATAGCCATCAATCTGGCCGCTCTGGGCTTCCAGCTCCTTGATGCGCTTTTTCGTGTCGACCAGGTCTTTGGCGGTGATGCGGCTCTGGCCGCTGGCTGCCTTGAGGGGGGCGGTGAGCTTGTCGATCCCGTTAAGCAGGATTTGCAGTTTGAGAGGGTTCATTGTTGTTCTGCCCCGTTGATGCGGTTGTGAGTCTCAACGAGGCGTTGGTGCCAGCCCATCAGCTCGCTGATCTCCATGACCGCCATTTCGGACGGCGGCCAGTGGGCGATGATGGCCAGATCGGCCATCACCTCGTCTACGCAATGAGGTAGGCCATTCTCTTCGGTACCAAAAAAGCGCTTACCTCGCTGCCCAGTTGCATCAGGTCAGCCGGATCCATATTGCCGATCTCGGCTTCGGTCAACATGGGGGTGGTGATGCGGGGCAGCAGTTTGGTGAGGGCGTTGACGTCCATCTGCACCACATCGGTCATATTGAGGCCGCGCATTTCACCCGCCTTGGGCTTACGCAGCTGGATCTCGGTGAGGGTGGTGTCGCCGCGCTGGATGGCTTGGTCGAGGGTAACGGTTTTGTTTTCCATGGTGTCGGTTCCTGGTGATGTGGTGAGGGCGGCACTTATTGGTTGGATAAGGACCGCCCATTGGATGAGAGAAGGGGTTAGAGGCCGATGGCTTTGCGGTGCTCGGCCATGCGGTCGACGCCATCGGGGCCGATCTCAATCATGTTGATGAGGTCGATTTCATGGATCACCTGACCGTTGATGGTCTCCTTGTAGTAGGTGTTGACCATGCCGACCTTGGCCTGGGAGTTGTCACCGGCCTTGAGGGTGCCGCGGTCGAGCTCTTTGAAGCGGCCACGGCAGATGATCTCGACGGGTACCACTTCGGCGGTGTCGTCGTCCTGTACCGAGCCGGCAAAGCGCACCATGGTGCCGTCGGCCTTGGGTTCCCCCATGCAGCGCAGCAGGGGCTCGCCATAGCCGCCGAAGGTGAACGAGACATCGAGGGCGTTGTCATCGAATCCCATGTCGATGTTGACGGCGCCGCCCATGCCGCCGCCGCGATAGGCTTCAAACTTGCGGGTCAATTTGGCCGGGGTGAAATCTTCCGCTTCACCCACCCAGTTCTCGCCGTTGAGAAAGACGTTCAGGCGTTTGAGTTTGCGTGGCAGTGCCATGGGTGCTCCTTATGCTGCGGCCGCGACGCGGGCGCCGAAGTCGATGAGGTAGGAATCGGTGATGCGCTGGATGAAACCGAGGTCTTCAAGCGGCGGCACCGGGGTGTAGTTGTAATCAATGCGCAGCTTGCCCGCCTTGAGGGTGTCCTTGTCGTTGAGCTCCTCGTTGTACCAGCAGTCAAACCCGAGCAGATAACCGCCGTTCACTAGCTCGCGCCCCTTGGCCTTGATCCCCTCGACTATGTCTTTGACCAGGGATGGGTGCAGCGGCTTGTCGTTGGCCCACATGTGCGCCTCGGCCATGGTGTCAGCCAGGATCTGGGCGGTGCGGGTGTAGTTCTCGAAGGCGAACAGGGGATCATCTGAGCAGGTGCGGTTGCCCCAGTAGCGAAAGCCGTCAGAGCGGATCAGTGCGGTGACCTCGTTGGCGTTGAGCAGGCCGACCTCGGTGTCGGGGTCTTGCAGATCCCAGAACAGGTTTTTGGTGATGCCATCGACCCCGGTCACGCCGACGTTCGACAGGGTCTTGTGCCAGCCAATCTCTTTGTCGATCAGTGCCCGCATGGCGGCAGCCTTGAGGCAGGCATCGAGCTTGATGCTGGCATTGGCGGCAACGTCCCACGCCGTCCAGTCGGCATGCACCAGCATCAGCTCACGGCTGGAGACGTTTTCACGGTAGGCCAGCGCTGCTTCGACGGTCTCGGCGATGGTCGGTACATAAGCAAAGGCGCGCAGTTTCTTGGCCATGCCCGCCAGCGCAGTGGACACCGGCAGGGTGCAGTTGTCCGGCACGCAGAGGATGCGCGGCTTGACGCCGGTGGCCGGGGTGGCCCGTTCCAGCGCCTTGAGGCCGGTATAGCTACCATCGGGCTTGATGGTGCCGATGATGTTGCTGGTGAGGGCCGCCGCGTCAGCCCCCTTGGCTACGCGCACGGCGATAACGATAGTGTTGACGGTGTCATAGATGGTTTGCAGCGATCGCTTGAGGTTCCCCTCGCTGCCCGCCTTGGCGATGGCTGCCGGCAGGTTGGCGATCAGCACAGGCTTGTCGAGGGGGAAGTAGGTGGCGTCGGCGTCTTCGCTGGTGCAGACCATGCCGATCACCGCCGTGGCGACGGTGCGGATGGTACGGGTACCCTCGGTCGCTTCAACGACACGCACGCCGTGGTGGAATTGGTCCAGTGCCATAGGTTCTCCTGTTGTCCGGACGGAGCATTCTTTGCGTAGGTAATGCAGGTGATGTGAACAGGGTCAGGATGCAGGGGCTGGGGATGGCAGGCGAGCGGCGGCCAGTGTATCTGGCGTGGATACACTGGATGGGCGGTGACAACGGGGTAACGGACGGCAGTAACGAAACACCCCGCACAAGGCGGGGTGTTTCGTTAGATGATTTTGTCCGGTTCGGTTGGCCACTGCGGCGACTCTGGCCAGCCGGCTTGCTCCGACACCAGCGTCAGCTCGTAGCGGTAACGCTGCCAGTCGGCCAGCAACTGGGTGTGCTCTGGCTTGGCATAACCGCCATCGACTGCGGGCTGAAGGGTGGCAATGGTCTGATTTGCCAACGTGAGGCAGTCTGACAGGCGCGTTTGCGCGCTATCTTCAGGAGAGACTTCCGTTGCTGAGGGTGGTGTGATGTTGTTACCTGAGACGACCCATCCAGGCATCACATCATCGCTGCATGCCATCCAGTCAAGCGCTTCATAATAGCGGCCAGTGGGGTCAACCTCGGTGGTTTCCATGACGACATTCTTTTCGATTCGTGCCCACATAATTTACCACTCCACAATGACTATACCGTTTAATCCATCTTGGCCAGCAGCGCCCTGATTACCTGTTACCGTGGCGCCACCATTTCCCCCTCTACCCAATGAGGCGAGGGCTGTTCCACCTTGTCCTTGGCCCACAGACCCCCCTGCTGCGGAAGGCGCGGAAGCAATCCCGGCTGAACCATGGCCACCATAACCATCAATATCGCCGCCGGAACCTAACCCGCCGCCGCCTCCTGCACCACACATTGAAGAGGTGGACCCACCCACAGCGGAGTTGCCCGGGCTACCGCCGGTGGCACTGCAAAACGTGCCAAATGAACTGGTTTGCCCGGGGGAGGCGGCAACCGTCCCATTTTGTGCCCCTTTACCCCCTGTTCCGATCGTGATGGGAATACTGTCTCCCGGCGATACGTTGACCAACTTTTTGGCATATCCCCCTGCGCCACCCCCGCCACCACTGGCGTTGTAATTGGTCGATGAGCTGGCTCCACCACCACCGCCGCCAGCACCGACCACAGTGACCAGGACTTTATACACGCCGGTTGGAACCACCCAGTGGGTTACACCCACCTGTTTGAAGGTTGCGATCTGTTTTTGAATGCCCACCTTTGCCAGTTTCAAGACTGTGACGAATTTGGTGTCATCGGTACCGGCGTTCACCTCTGCCTGGGTGGCGATCTGTGCCTTACCTTTCACGGCTTCACTGGCGGTGGCGATGGTCACTGCACCGGTCATGCCATCCACCGATTGCACCGAGTCTGTCGGGGTGAGCAGTTCTTGCCAGTTGTCTAGGGTGGCGGCGCCCGATACCCGCAGGATGAAGCTCTTGTTAAGGTCGGTTCGCACGGCGATATCCCCGACTTCGGCAGTCAGGGCCAGCATGGCGGCCTGGGTGTTGACGACAAAGGTGTCGGTGATGGCCGTGGCCGGGATCTGATTGACGGGGACTTTGCCACTGCCATCGAGCGTCGCCACCCCATTGGCTGCGCCTTTTTGCGCGCTGGGGACGGCATCGGTGATGCCATAGCCCGCCAGGGTGGTGGGGTTGCTGCCGGCGGTGATGTTGCCCTTGGCATCGACGGTGACCGAGCGATAGGTACCCGGCACCACTCCTGAGTTTTTATAGGTGGCGGTGATGGTGATGTTGCCGCTGCCATCAAATGCCGCCTGACCGGTCACATCGCCCGCCAGGGCGATATTGCGGGCGGTGCTGAGCTTGTTGGCCTTGCCCGCCGCCGTGTTGCCCCCTTCGATATCATCGACGTGTTTTTTCAGGTAGGCGGTACGGTTGGCCAGCGCTTGTGCTTGCTTGTTGGAGATGCCGCCCGGGCCGCCCAGCACCGGATCACCGGTTTCGAGTTGGTAGATGCCAGCCTCCCAGCTGACGACCTCTTGTAAATTCGCCATATCACGAGGCTCCGTGGTTGTAGTTGCCGTTGTAGGTTGCGCCGCCGTTGTAGGTAACGGGCGCCCGGGTGTAATCGAGTGCAGAGAGGTGGCAGCGGGCTGGGGCCATCTCTGCCAACAGGCGCTTGATGCGGTTGGCCTGTTCGGTGGTGACCGGGCGGGTCAAGATGACCCGATACACTGCCCAGCGGGTCGGGTCGCCGTGGGGTTCGTTGCCGTTGTAGCTGAGGGTGCCATCATAGCGGCGGCCGGTGGCGCGCTCGATGATGGTGCTGTCACCAAAGCCCAGCACGTTCAGCGCCTCCTTGATGGCCCATGGGGTGCCCTTGCGCTGATGCAACCGGAACGAGGCTTTGACCAGCGCCCGCTGCTGGTCTTCCGATTCCGCCAACTCCCACCAGTCCACCGAGCGGGCCCATGCCAGCCAGGGCAGCAACGGCGCCGGGCAGGTGTCGGCAAAGCGGGTAGAGGTAATGACTTCTGGTGTCAGGTTGCAGGCCAGCGCGGCGGCGGTCAGGTGCTCCAGCCGGGTTGCAGAGGGGGGCAGCAGATCCCGGGTTGCGGGAGTTGCCAGCGGCATGCGATGCACCTTGTGCGACCCCATGCCACCGGCATCGACCCCTTGGGTCGCCAAGCGAGTAATGGTGGTGAACGGGCCTACCAATGGGGGCTCAAGTCCATCCTGCGCCAGGGTGATGGTCAGGGCTGGCTGGGTTGCTGCTGGCAGGGCTGGTGCTATCGGATAGATGATCTGGGCGTACTTGGCGATCGGTGTGCCCATGGCGCCGGTAAAGGCGGTTGCCGCCTGCGCCAGCTTGGTTTTCAGCAATGGCGCACCATGCTGACCGTCAGCCAGATCACCGATGGTCTGTCGCACCCTGGCCTTGTGGCTGCCGATGACGCAGAGATCGAACCCTGCAGGAGCCAGCCGTTGCTGAATGGTCGGCGCCTTGATGGCATCAGGGGGGAATCCGCCGGTACCGAGCCGGGTTCTGACTCCCGCCGTGCCGACAATTCCCGCATCAAGCCCGGCAAGGGTTATCTGTGTTGACATGTCAGCCGCCCCCATGGCGAGCAGATCGCCCATTGTTGCAACCGTGGCCCGGATGGTCGTTGCTGGAGCGCCCTGTGCGCCATCGCTGATAGCGATGGCTTTGGTGCGGCTGGTCAGCTTGTTGGCCCCGGCGGCAAACTGGCTGATCCCGGTTGGCTTGGCGCGCTGAATGAGTGATGCCATCCCGGCCTGGCCTGCTTCTATCCCTGCCACTGTCAGGCCAACTCTGACCCCGGCAATGGCCTCTGGCGCTGGATCATCCGGGCCTTGCACCGTGCCCCGATAGAGAGCTGCCCCGTCATGTGACAGGGTGCCGTCGTGATAGGTGAGTGACCCGCGCCAGACGGGATAGAGTGTTGCCATCAGAGCTTGAAGATCTTATTGGGGCCGTTATCCCAGGCGATGATGATGTCGCCGCCGTTGGTGCTGACCGGCAGGCCCGCCGCCGTATCAAACAGGGCGATCAGCGGGCTGGTCGCGGCGTTGCCGGTGTCTTTGTAGATGGCGCAGTAGTTGACGTTGGCGGTTGGCACGGCGGTGAAGGTGACATCGGCCGCATCGAGCACGCCAGCAGCCACGGTTTTGCTGGTGAGGGTCTGCGGGGTACCGACCACATGGGCCGAGATCCCGCTGTAGAACTCATCGCTGGCGAGGGTCGGTGAATAGGTGCTTTTGAGCAGGGCACACTTGAGGGTGTCGGCACTGGCATTGATGGCGCCGGTGAGAAACTTTTCGCGGCCTTTGTCATAGAGGGCGTTTGCCATGGTGGTGTCCTTAGTCGAGGGTGATGGAGGTGAGTTTGGCGGCCTGCTGTGCGCTGCAGGTGACGTCGGTCAGCGGCGCGCGCAGGGTGACGCTGTCGATCCCCGGCTGGTGCAGGGCGGCATAGATGGCGGAAAGCGGAACTGTGGCCCCGACACGGTAGTAAGCGGCGGCCGTTTTGGCCATGGCCTCTTTCGCGGCGGCAATGGCCTGCTCTTTACCCAGGCCGATGGCGTTGAGGGTGGCATCAACGGCAAAGGGTTTGATCTGGGCCGGTTCGACTGCCACCAGATCGCAGAGCGGGCGCACGTCTTCGGCAGATAGTGCCTGCTCGACCAGATTGAGGGTGTCGGCGCTCGGCTGGCCTGCCGGTGAGAGGATGGTCACTCTGACAGTACCCGGGGTGGGGCTATCGACGGCGACATCGGCCACCTCGGCACTGGCCGAGAGGGCGTGAAACTTGTAGGCATTGACCGGGCCCGCCGTGGCCATGCCCTCATAGGCCATTTGGCAGCGCATGCGCAGGCGGTCATCAGATTCATACACCGGATCTATGGGCGGGGTTGCTGATGGATTGCCTGGGGTGACCAGCAGGCGTTCGAGTTCGTACTCACCGGCTACATGGTCCAGGGTGGTGCCACTGGCAAAGGCGAGCAGGGTCTGCTTGGCGGCATCGTTAATGCGGGCCCGCAGGATCAATTCGTTGTAGGCGTTCTCCTGCAGCAGCTTGTTGAGCGGCTCTGATTCGAGTTCCAGCGTGGCAGCGATAGCCGCCTGCTGGTCTGCCGGGTAGTAGCTGATCAGGGTTGCCTTGCGCTTGGCCAGGATGGCCTCGAAGTCGAGGGTTTCCTCGACTTCCGGTGGTGGGAGCTGGGTCAGGTCTACATTGCTCACTGGGCGGCTCCTGTCGGAATGGGGATGGTTGCAGACTCCAGCACGCCGCCATCTTTGCGCCGCCAGGTGAGCTCGATGGTGAGGGCACCATTCATGCCGCCGCCCAGTACATCGACGCGGGTGACGGTGATGCGCGGTTCCCAGTTGATAAGGGCTTGCACAGTGGCGGCCATCAGGCGCAGGCGGGTGGCTTGATGCTGGGGCATGTCGATGAGGTAAAAGAGCTCGCTACCGTAGTCACGGCGCATCACCCGCGAACCCACCGGGGTGATAAGGATGTCGCGCACCGACTGGATAATGTGGTCGGTGGCGCTGATGGCGCGGCCATTGGCGGCATTCATGCCGAGCCAGTTCATACCGGGCCCCCTGATTTGCCGTCACCCGGCTGCACTTTTTCATGGCCGTGTTCTGTCACCTCGATGTCCCCCACCTTGGCGGTGTCGCAGATGAGGCGCTTGGCCTGCAGCAGGTTGGTGCAGATGGTCTTGGGGGTATCGAGAGTGACGCTGACACTGGCGGTGATAGTGGCTTGCTTGATGCCGGTGGCGTTGAGTGCACCGGTTGTTGGGTTGTATTCGATGATGGCGCCATCGGCGTATTCGGTGCGGTCGAGATCCGGGTTGTCATCCTCGGCCAGCGGCTCGGGGAATTTGTCTGCATTGAGGCGGCCGACGATATAGGCATTGCGCAGATCACCGCTGACCGATAGCAAAATAACCTGCTCGCCCAGGCTCAGGCGATGGCGGGTACGGTTAGCCCCGGCCCTGTCCGTGGTGTAGGGCCGCCAGTTGGTGGTGATGTCGCCGGTTTTGACGCGACACTCTCCGGAGCGCACGGCGGTGACGGTGCCAATGCGGATCAGGTTGTCGATCAGGCGTTTGAGTTCGGTTGGGGTCGGTTGCATGAGGCCATTGTTTTGGGCAATGACCGGGAAGGCGAGGGGCGGCCAGTGTATCTACGGTGGATACACTGGCTGTGATGATTACTGCTTTTTGGCTAGTTCGGTTAGCCTCACGCTTTTAATTCTTGGGATTGTACCCGATCTCAATTACATCAGCGTATTAGGTGCGGTTGAGATCTGGGTCGCCACTGTAGGTAATGCGTATTAAGTGGCAAATAATCAAACATCATATCCATTTAGTTTGTTGATTCAGTTCTAATTTTATTTGATAAATCATCAAAGATATTTTTAATTTTCTCATCCATGTAATCGTAAAATGCATCTTGCTTTTCGAACAGTTTCTCAACTTGTAAATCACTAAACATTGACATGTTTGTGGTTCGTCGTTGTAACTGTATGAAAACATGGGCTTTATTTCCAAGCTCTATTGCAACATCCTTGATTTCATCGCTTAGTTTTTTTGGTATCCATATTTGTTTTACATCAAAAGTATCAATGAAGTCGTCTACTGCTTTATGAAGTTCCTCAGCTTTTTCTTCATGGAGGCCATTGCTAATCGCTTTTGCACATTTTTTTATGACAACAAGCTTTGAAAATACAAGCTCAATTGCTTCTAGCGAACGAACGTTGAAGTCTGTTTGTTTTATTTGATATGCAATATTCTCTTTTTCAAAGTCCGTTCTTATCTTTGTTAAGTCCTCAGTCAATTTTCTTTGTTGTACTAAATGTTCAGAGAAGTTTTTATTTATTGCAGTCAATTCTGCGCTCTTTTTAATTCTACTTCCTAGATATGCACTAACCCCACTAATAAAAGCAATTAAAATATAAAACCCTAAGTCATCGATTTTATTTTCAGAGATTAACTTTGAAATCTCTGTCGTTTGTTCACATAATGAAGGCATAAACTATTTCCGGTTTTAGTGTGACACGTAGATTTTATATCATCAGTATTTATCCTGTTAGTCAACCTATGTTATTCTTTCATAATAAAGTGCTGACATGTCGTTAATAACAGGGCCAACCAAAAACACAATGTAAAATAACCAACGCTTAACTTTTCTGCATTGTATTTCCATAAAGTCAATCTGTATAGATTGCGACTTTTTCATGTATCCCTATGCTAGAACAATCAAGCTTCAAACTTGTCCGCTATTGTACCGATACTATTGCGAATGAAAACTTGGGAGCATGAACTCCAGCAGAATCTCTTCCATCTTCTCGAGCTCCTTGGTTTCCAGCCCCAGCAGTTCCCGTGCCGGATAGCTGATCTCGCGGCCCTTGATGCGGTCTTTGAGACCGTACTGGTGAATGGTGGCGAGGCGATTGGCTGAGCCGACAAACTCGACCACGGCCTGATGTTCGGTGCTGGTCGCCTTGAGCCAGCGGGGGCTGACCAGATGCTGAAACATCTTACGGCGGGTCGCGCCACGTTTTTTCGCCAGCTTCTTGAGCGGTTTGCGCGGAGTCATGGGGCTGCCATCGGGCTGAATGTTGGCCCTGATCCGTTTGCTCTGACTGGCGCGCAGATTGCGGGCCATGTCCCCCATCAGTTGCCGGCGGGCGGCCGGTGTCATGCCGGCCAGCAGACCATCGGCCCAGCTGATCAGCCGGCTCAGGTCGTCGGTGGCCATGGCTGCGGTTCCCCGTTGATAAAGAGCTCCCAGGTGATGCCGTCATAAGGGTCTTCCGGCGGTTCTGGCAGATGTTCCCAGCCTATCCCCTGTTCGTTCTGCCATACCTTGACCCGCTCGGTCAGCTTGACTGTGATGATGAGATCCATCAGGTCGTTGGTGAGGTATTCGGCCTCGAAGGTGATGCCATCTTTGCGCAACTCGTTGTTGGTCATCAGCTCGGGTTGGTGTTGGCGCAGCCAGGCCAGCAGCGGCACCATGACCTGATCCGGGTGGCCCGCAAAGTCTTCAATACCGATGGTGAGGGGGTATTGCCACTCGAACGAGAGGGAGCGGGCCCCGGTGCTTTCGATATTGCCCGGGGCGATAAAGATGTGCAGCTTGTCCGGGTTGGTCTTGAGGTGTGGCACGCAGCGGGTCAGTACCTCACGGATCTGTTTTGGCTTTTCCATCTTCACTCCCTTGTTGTCGTGTCTGGCAGGTGATGAGGTTATCGACCTTGGCGGCGCAACTGGCCCAGGCGGCCTCGGTCTGGCTCAGCTGGTCGAGCAAGTCGCCGTTATTGAGTGGCGCCGCCGGCGGCAGCTGGCAGGGGCTCGGGGCCGGACAGGTGAGCCTGATAATCTGCGGCGCCGGTGAGGGCGGGGCGCTGGAGCAGCCTGATAACAGGATCAGGCAGAGGGCGAGTAGCCCAAGCTCTGAGTTCGGCATTTTCACGTTTGAGCCTCTTGATGGTGTCGGCGCGGGTGGCTGCGGCCTGTGCCAGCTGGTCGAGCTGGGCCTGCAGCTGCTGCGCCGCTTGTGCCTGGGTGGTCAGTTCCCGGGTGAGGGTGGCGATGGCGGTCTCTTTAAGCTGTTCGCGCCGCTCGGCCTCTTTGGTTTTCTCATCGGCTGCCTTGAGACTGGTTTGCAGGGTGGTGACGTCCCCTCTGGCCTTGGCCGCCGAGCGGGCTGACCAGCCCCAGCCACCAAGAGCGACAACCAACGCCAGCAGCAACCAGCTGAGGGGCGAGCCCAACAGCTCACGCCACATTAACCACCTCCTGCAACTGATAGACCTTGGTAAAGTGCGCAAACCACTTCGCCAGTTTGGTGTCGTAGTCGTTCTCCTTAAACGCCGTGCCGTTGTAGCGACGGGCGAAATCCGCCCACTTTCGCCCCTGCAGCGCTTTGTGCATAGCGGGGTCTTGCTGGATAAAGCGGCACAGGGCGGTGAGGTGTTCGACCTCGCTGTGCTGCATGGCTGCCTGCCAGTCGCTGGCAGAAGCAAAACCCAGCGGCTGCCAGTGGTAGCCCATGATCTGGAACATGCCCCAGCTGGCCGACTCGATGGCCGCATCCCGATGCAGGCTGATGGCCAGTTGCAGACGCTCCCACTCGGCTGCGCCGCCCACATAGCCTCCGCGCTTGGGGTTGACCAGGTTGGGGTAATGGGTGGCCAGCTGGTCGGCGGCCGCCTTGCCTTGGTGTTTGGTGAGCTGCTGGTAGAACACATGCCGCTCGAACAGCACCACCGGGCGCATGGCTTTGGTGAAGCCTTCGCCGATGCTCTCGACCTGGGCAACGGTAGCCATGGTGGCCAGCGGTACCGACAGCAGATCGGCGCCGGCCTGCATGTGGTTGATGGTCAGCTGGTTGCCGCGCTCACTGCCGAGCAGGGCTGCCAGGGTGCGCGGGCCCGCCTGACCGATGGCGGCGATCATGTAATCCCGCTGGAAGGCGATCAGCGCCTGCTCGGTGGCCTCACCAAACCAGCCATCGACAGCCACCGGATAACCGGCGGTGGTGAGGCGGCGTTGCAGGTCTGCCACGGCGGTGCCGGTATCCCCTTTTTTCAGGCTCATGGCTGGTACCTCCGGTAAATATCCCGGGCATGGTCGGTGCTGGACGGTTTGCCCCGGGGCAGCAGGTGGTGCACCGAGCCGCGGGTGTTGAGCACGGCGCACAGCAGGAAGAGGGCTAGCCCGAAGGCGGCCGGATCTGGCACAGGGATGCCGCCAAACAGAAAGCGCAGTGGAATGGAGCCTGACAGCACGCAGAGCAGCCACGCCATCCAGGCGGGCAGGGCGCGATACTCGCCACCTTTGCGGTCAAACAGCATGACCCGCAGGAAGATGGCGGCGCAGATCAGGGCGTAAAGGGCGGTGTAGATAAACACACCGGTCGGAGTTGTCGGGATCATGGTTGCCCCCTTTTGTTAAACAAGGCGTCAAGTAGCCGATCCTGATTGCGCATGATGAGCTGCAGCAGGCGCACCATCATGGCGGAGGCGATCAGCGAGCCGATCGCATTGCTGACCTGGACGCTGGCGGGCAGCAGTACCTCCAGCAATTGGCAGGTAAAGCCAGCCAGCAGCAGGCCGCTGACAAACGAGGCGACAAACAGGGCAATCCGGCGCAGGCGCCCCTGCTCTTCGGCGGCCGAGATAAACAGCACCGCGCCGGTGAGTGCGCCGAGCACCACGGAGGGATCCACCCCGGGCAGGGTGAACAGCAAGGCCAGACCGGTGAGGGTGCTGGTTGCGGCGCTGGAGGAAATCGGTTCTGGCATCGTGCTCTCCTATCGTTTGCTGCCGCAGTGGCGGGCGAGTTGGAATTCGTGGATGGTCTGACAGTCGGCGCAGCGTTCGCAGCCCCGGATCGCCTCGCGGCGCTCCTGCGGGATCGGGTCGTCGCAGTCGATGCAGTAGTGGGGGCCAGTGCCCGCAATGCGGGCGGCATGGATGCGGGCAGCCAGTTGTTGCTCGCTGATGTTGGCCAGTCGTTCGAGTTCGTCGTCGAGGCGGCTCATGTCGGAGTTCTCTGCTGTCGCATGACAGTCAGTCCCATAGCTGGATCAGCGGCTGTTCGGCCTGAGTGGGGGCCGCTGGCATGTTGATGAGGGTGCCGGTTGGCAGGATGGGGCCGAGCGCTGCCAGACCGGGGTTGAGGTTGAGCACCTGCTCGGTGATGCCCGCGGTGTAGCCGTAGTGACGAAACAGGATGAGATCGAGGGTGTCGCCCTGCAGGCTGCGCAGTTGCATCAGATGAGCTCCACCGTGGTGTGGGTGGTGCCAATGATGTCGCGGATGGCAAAGCGGGCGTCGCGGTAGAGGTCATCCGAACTTATCTCTTTGGCATCGGCCCCTTTGATGCCGTCACCGGTGGCGCTGTAGTCGGTGTAGCGCTCTAGCAGGTTGGCGCGGGTCATGGCGTAGACGGCACGCCGGTAGCTATGCAGGTATGTCGATTCGCCATTGATGGGCTCGGCGGGGACTGCGGCCAGGGTGGCGTGACCTTCACTTTCTCTGGCGCTGCGCCACTGGGCCAGATCCCGGTTGACGCTGGTAATGGCGTCGATCACCGCATGAGTGAGGCGGGCGGTGGTGACGGTGCCATCGAGCCGGACGGTGTCGCGCAGCGCGCAAAGCGAGATGGCCGGCCAGAAGGGGGCGCTGGTGATGTCGCCCTCTTCTGTGGCGGCCGGGGTCGGGTTGGTGGCTAAAAATCCGGTGCTCATGGTGCTCCTGATGTGAGGTGGCGCCGCATGTTGGGCGGTGGTCGGGCCGTCTGGTATGCCGCTGGCATTCGTCAGGCCCGAGCCGCCCAGGGTGCGGGGTTCGCTCGGTTAGCTGGCCTCGCCGGGGGCGGGGTCAGGCTGTTCGGGTGGCGGTGACTCGGATTGGGGCTCCGCGTCCGGCTGCGGTGCCGGTTCGTTGGCGGGCTGGCCGGCGGCGGCTTTATCCTTTTTGATCTCGCGCACCAAATCTTCCAGCTCTCGCTTGATGCCCACCTTGTCGTACAGTTCGATGGCGCGGCGGTAGTGGTCGGCCGCTTGCTCTTTGAGCCCTTCGGCATAACAGGCGCGGCCCACCGCCTTGTGCAACTTGGCGCGCACCTGGTCGAAGATGTCGCAGTCAGCCAGCATGCTCATGTAGCTGCTGAGTAATGGCAGGGACGGGCCATTGCCCGCCTCTTGCAGCTTGATGGCGGTGTCGGCCACCTCTTCGGCGATAAGGGTGGGGGCGGTGCGTTCGTACTGGTCAGGGGTATTGAGGCAGTGGCGGATCACGTAATCAGCCATTGGCAGGGCGCCTGCCAGATCGCCGGTGTCGAGGTGCCATAGCATCACGGTCACCATGACGTCATCCTGACCACCGCGATCGGCGGCCAGCAGGCCATCAATCCACGGTGTGTAGGTGGCCAGCATGGTGCGTTTGGCGTCAATCTTGCGCTCGAGGCTCTGAATGCCCTTGAGGGTGCGGCGGTGCTCGGCCAGCTGCATCAATTGGAGTTCGTACTGGTTGGCGGCGGCGCGATCCTGCTCGGGATTGGCCGCCCCTTGCAGGGCGGCCATGATGCGGGCGGTGTGTCGTTGTGCAGGTGTCATCGTGGCTCCTTAACCGCCTGCAGGCGCAGGTTTGGCGCCCAGCGTGATGTTTTCTGCGACGGCGATGCAGTCGTAATCCTCGACCACGTAGGCATCGTTGGAGGATTCCCAGTTGACGATGCGGTCGAGGCTCGGCTGCTCTTCCAGGTGGCGACGGCGGCCGCCGATCTGCCAGTAGATGGAGAGGTTGTCGAGGCGGGTGACGATCAGAGTGTCTTCCGGGACGAAGGGGACGCGGATCGCCAGCAGGCCGCCAATCTGTTTCTGGCTCACCAGCACCTGACCGGCCAGCTTGTTCTGGTTGTCCCGGGTCTCGTTGAGGATGGGGAAGTATTTGTCGGCCAGCAGTTTGCGGCCGCAGATCACCACCAGATCGGTGTCGTCCTGGTACCAGGGTTTGATCTTGCTGTTGACCAGATCGAACACCAGGGCGTCGAGGTTGCCGTAATCACCCTCTTTGGTGTCGGCTTCACTCTTGGGCTGGTAGATGTAGATATGGCCGGTGCCCGCATCCCCTTCGCTCATCACCTGGGCGGGAGCATCATGGCGGGTGTGCTCAATCCAGCCGATGTTGACGTCTTGCAGCATAGGGAACTGGATGCGATCGGTGTCTTTCGCGGCAAGTTTGCCGTTCCAGCCGATCATGATGCGGTCCAGGCCCTGGCGCTTGACGATGGCATCGCGAATGCGGATCTGGAAGTCTTTGAACTTGGCCCAGGCATCAAGCTTGGCGTAACCGATGCTGGTGTCGTAGTTGGTCTTTTCGCACTCGTATTTGGTGTTTTGCAGTCCGGTCGGGTCGAACGGGACGCGGGCCTTGCCGCCACTGGTATCGGTACGAGAAGCAATAGTGCCATTGATGCCGATGCCGACCTTTTCCCCTTTGAGTTCATCCACCGGCACGATGTTGATCATGCTGAGGAAGTCGACGGACTCCTGCATTTTGGTTTCCAGCTTTTGCTGGATGCTGGGCTCGACACTGAATTGCACCATGGCCGAGCTGACGGCATTCAGGCTCGCCAGTTGGCTGGTGTACTGCTCGAATTGCTGACGGGTATCGTTGCGCATTATCGGGGTCCCTTAAAAATCGGTGTTGGTTGGCTTGGTGCCATCGTCACCGGTGGCAGGCTGGCGCTTGTGGCTGAAATCTTCCTGGCGCTCGAGCTGGGTGGTCAGGTCGGCCAGGGCGTTGGCGGTCGCCGTTTGCCGGGCTGTCAGTTCGTTGAACTTGGTTTGCAGGTCGGTATCGAGGCTGGTCACCTCTTTGGCCACGGCTTCGACGGCCTGATGCACATCGCTGAAATCGGCGGTCGATTGCTGCTTGTGGCTGGTGAAAATGGCGCTGATCCGTTCCAGCAGGCCCGGGCCTTTCTCTTGCTCATCTTCAAACTCGATGACGGTTTCGAGGGCTTCGGTAAACAGGCACTCCGGATGGTATTTGCGGTCGGCCAGCGGGTTGACCGCGGCCTTGCTGCAGAACTGCAGCATTTCGGTGCCAAGGCTCGCCGGGCTATCGGTCACGGCCAGCCCCATCATGTAGGCCCCTTTTTCGTTCAGGTTGGGGTGGATCTCGATGGAGGTGTAGACCTTCTGGCGCTTCTTGTTGAGCGCGATCAGCTCCGGGGTCGGGTCAATCTGGACGAACAGGGCCAGCCGCTGTTCCCCTTCGATGGTGACCTCTTCGGTCTTGGCGGCGGTGATGTCACCGTACATCTTGAACAAGCCGTTGGGGTCGAGGCCCCGGATATGCTCCATATTGACCCGTGCGCCATAGGTGGCCTGGTTGTAGCGCTGGGCCATCTGCTCAATCCATTCGCGGGTGATGGCGCGACCGTCGGTGGTGCCCCCCTCAACCGCAACACGGAAGAATTTGGACTTAGGCATGTGCTGGGATCCCTTTGGTAATTGGGTAGTGATGTCGCGGTTATGGTCTGGGTGAGCGGCGGGATCGTGCAATCCGGGGCCAGTGTGGGATGGCGCTACACACTGGCAGTGGGGCGTTTGGGGTGGTAGCGGCTGGGTAGACTGGCGCCATGACAACAGCACCCATCATCTTTCCCCATCTCGACCCCAGACGGCAGGCCATGTACCTGTTCTTTCAGGGGTACCCGTTGCGCGCCATTGCCGAGTTGCTGCAAACGCCGGAGGGTACCGTCTCGACCTGGAAGAAGCGCGACGGCTGGGAGGACATCAAACCGATAGACCGGGTGGATAGCGCCATCGAGGCGCGCATGATCCAGCTGGTGATGAAGGAGACCAAGAGCGGCGGCGACTTCAAGGAGATTGACCTGCTGGGCCGCCAGCTCGAGCGCATCGCCCGGGTCAACAAGTACAGCAATGGCGGCAACGAGGCCGACCTCAACCCGAAGGTGGCTAACCGCAACAAGGGGCCGAAGAAGGCCCCCGAGCGCAACGTGGTGGAGCCCGAGCAGCAAGAGCGGCTTATCGAGCGGTTTGAGTCGACTATGTTCGATTACCAGCGGGTCTGGTATCAGGCCGGGCAGGAGTACCGGATCCGCGACCTGCTCAAGTCGCGCCAGATCGGGGCGACCTACTTCTTCGCCTTCGAGGCCTTCATTGATGCCCTGGTGACCGGGCGCAACCAGATTTTCCTGTCAGCCAGCAAGGCGCAGGCCCACATGTTTAAGCAGTACATCATCCAGTTCGCCAAGGAGGAGGGGGTTGAGCTCAAAGGTGACCCCATGGTGCTGCCGAACGGGGCGCACCTTTACTTCCTTGGTACCAATGCCCGCACCGCCCAGAGTTACCACGGCAACATCTACATGGATGAGTATTTCTGGATCCACGGCTTTCTGGAGTTCCGCAAGGTGGCCTCCGGCATGGCGATGCACAAGAAGTGGCGCCAGACCTACATCTCCACCCCTTCCAGCCTTTCCCATCCCGCTTATGGATTCTGGTCTGGCGCCAACTTTAACCGTGGTAAGGCCAAGGCCGACCGGGTCGAGATTGACCTGAGCCACGCCAACCTGTCTGCCGGCAAGTTGTGCGCCGATGGTCAGTGGCGGCAGATCGTCACGGTGGAAGATGCGGTGCGCGGCGGTTGCAATCTGTTCGACCTGGATCAGCTGCGCAGTGAGTATTCCGAGGATGAATACCGCAACCTGCTGATGTGCGAGTTCATGGATGACACCGAGAGCCTGTTTCCGTTGGCGACGCTGCAGCGCTGCATGGTCGACAGCTGGCTGGTGTGGGAGGACTACAAGCCCCACACCTTGCGGCCGTTGGCCAACCGGGCAGTGTGGATCGGTTATGACCCGGCCAAGGGGGGTAAAGGTGACAGCACCGGTTGCGCGGTGCTGGCTCCGCCATTGGTGCCGGGTGGCAAGTTTCGGGTGTTGGAGCGTCACCGCTGGCAGGGGATGGACTTTGATGCCCAGGCCAAATCCATTCGCGCCATCTGCGATCGCTACAACGTCGCCTATATCGGCATCGATACCACCGGGATCGGGGAGGGGGTTTATCAGCTGGTGAAGCAGTTTTACCCGGCAGTCACCGCCATTCAGTACAACCCCAACGTGAAGATGCGGATGGTGATGAAGGCACAGGATGTGATGAACAAGGGGCGGCTGGAGTTCGACAGCGGCTGGACCGACTTGGCCCAGGCGTTCATGAGCATTCGCCGCGCCGTGACCCAAAGCGGCAAGCTGCCCACCTTCGAGGCCAGCCGTTCCGATGAGACCAGCCACGCCGATATTGCCTGGGCAACCATGCAAGCCCTGTTACACGAGCCCCTTGAGGGGCAGACCGGCACCAATTCCGGCTTTATGGAGATTTACTGATGAGTGAGCAGATCAACTCGCCTGCCGGTGTGCAGGCGTTTACGTTTGGCGAGGCTATCCCGGTGTTGTCCCAGCGGGAGGTATTCGATTACCTCGAGTCGATGCACAACGGCCGCTGGTATGAGCATCCCCTGAGCCTGCACGGGCTGGCGCGGGTCTATCGGGCGGCGGTGCATCACGCCTCGGCCATCCAGGTGAAGCGCAATATCTTGCGCGGCTGTTTCATCCCTCATCCGAAACTGAGCCTGGCCGCCTTTACCGGCTTGGTAATGGACTATGAGATCTTCGGCAATGCTCACCTGCAGCGGGTGCGCAACCGGCTGGGGGGCACGCTGCGCTATGACCAGATGCCGGCCAAGTACACTCGCCGATCCCTCGACCTGGATCGTTATTGGTGGGTGCCAAGGCCTGGGGATGAGGTGGAGTTGCCTGCCGGTGATGTGGGGCATGTGATGGAGGCGGACGTTAATCAGGAGATTTACGGCATCCCCGACTATGTGGCCAGCCTGAACTCGGCGCTGCTTAACGAGTCGGCCACGCTGTTTCGCCGTCGCTACTACGAGAACGGCAGCCATGCGGGGTTCATCCTGCACATCAGCGATGCCCTGCAGAACGAGGGCGATATCACCGCGCTCAAGACGGCGCTACAAAACAGCAAGGGGCCGGGCAACTTCCGCAACCTGCTGCTCTACACCCCGGGTGGCAAGGCGGATTCGGTGAAGCTGATCCCGGTGGCCGAGATTGCGGCCAAGGATGATTTCCTTTCCATCAAGGGGGTGAGCCGGGATGACCAGCTGGCAGCCCATCGGGTACCACCGCAATTGATGGGGGTGGTACCGAACAACACGGGCGGGTTTGGGGATGTGACCAAGGCGGCCCAGGTGTTTGACGTCAACGAGATCGACAGCATGAAGGCGAACTTTGCGCAGTTCAACGAGTGGGCAGGGGAGGAGATAATCCGATTCACTTCTTATCGACTGTCAGATCTGACAGTGCAAAGCTGAAAACCTTGGCTATCTTCAAATTGGAATTCCTCCAAATTCCTCCATGATTTAATTCAAAGCCCCCTACCCAGGGGGCTTTGTTTTGGCTGAGCTCCCATCCTGCCAGAGCCCACCAGTCGCGCTACAGGCCACTGTCGGCCAACCCTTCGCCCATCACACTCCCGAGATCCTTCACGCGCACCAGGGAGCCTGAGCGCAGCCTCGAAAGGCCCCTCAACACCCCGCGCGCGCAATCGGGACCCCGCCTCGCCTGCGCGCTTTATGCGTGGAAAACCATGCAGATGAACGACTGGGGGTGGGGAACGCCTCCCCGTGCCAGCGTTGGCCGAGCGCGGGATAACGGATCCATTTTGTGATCCTTCACTTTCCGTCAGATCCTTTCACGCTAGAAGATGGTTTACCTGTTAGGTGTAATCATAGTGACTTATCCTCTTTATATTCACCTCACAATTTCGATCTTCATCAAAAAATCAGCGTCAAGGATAATTATTACTACACGTAGTAGTATAGGATTGGTATGGTTTTATTGAGAGCTTACTCCCTTGCGAAGGATTAGGCAGTCGATGGATGGTAACTAGGTTGGTTGTTTGGTATATATTGCGGTTCAATAACATTTTTTTTGGGGTGAAAATGTAAGCTATATTTTATTGTCTTAAATGTAACTTATAACATGCACATTAAGAGTTTGTACATGTAGAGCATGAAATTAATAAATTATGTAAAAGGTGTGGTTGTGAAAAATAACAGGAAAAATAAAACAAATAAAGAAAATGGAAATGCTAAACCTTTCATGGGCAAAAAAACATCTAATTTGAATAGAATTATTGCGGACTATCTATTTGAAAAGCAAAAAAATCATATATTGACTGAAAAAATTGACCCTAGAGATCACGAGATAATTGAAAATGCTATGCCGGCTATATCTTTTGTGTCTCAATTTGATATTGATTGTCACAAAGAAAATGATGAGTACAATAAAATTTACTCATTATTAAAAGAATCAAAAGTTAAGATGGTGCTAGACGATGAGTTAGTTAGGATATATGAAAAAAATAGAATGCATACATTAAACTATTTATATATACGTAGAGGGAAGGTAATAAGGGTAATTCTAGGTGAACAGTTGCAAAACTATAAATGCATTAAGAAAATTGACCCTAATAAATCAAATGTTATTCTTGAGCGGTGCCTTTCTAAAGCGACGAGTAATGACAAAGAACACCTTAAGCTTTTAAATGATGCTATTTTAAAACACCGTCACCATGTCTTCATGCTCAAACTCAGAGCTTCACTGTTCAAAACGGAATTTAGTCATAGTGATTATCTTGAGTCAGCAGCTGTGTTAATTGCCAGCCCAAAATATCAACTTCCAGAATTGATGCGCTTGGATGACGCTTGGAGTGCCTTCCCTTTGAAATGGCACATACATAATAAATCCATATCCTATGGAAGGGCTGTATTTTATGCTTATAAAGATGGGGACGACCTCTCTAACATTTTCTCCCAAGAGTATAGTAATGGAAGGTTCGAAAAGATAAATGAGCTTGTTAACAGTGCTTACTTATCTCCGCCAGCGTCTCATATGCTATGTAGTAGGGCACCTATAATTAATGAAGTTCTATTATGCTATCGAAATAATCTCTATTCAGCATCTATTTGTACTGCATTGCCAGTTATTGAGGGAATGATTTGGGATTTCTCAAAGGAATATCATGCTCTGAGTGGAGGGGTTTATTGTGACAATGATTTCACAAAAATAACGTTGGATTCTCAAAAAGAAACTAGTAACTTTACTGTTGGTACATTATTGAAGCAGACTAAGTTTAAAGAAGTATTAAATATGGAATTTATAACTTATTTTTGTGATGAATTGTATAATGAAAGAAATCCAATACTTCACGGCCAAGAATTGGAGTGTTTTAGTCTAGAGAATGCGAGCAAAAAAATAGCCACGATTGAGTACCTGCTGACGGTTGCCGCTGGCTTTCATAAATTAAGGATAATGAAAAAATTTGATGAAAGCTTTGATGAGGATACAAAGAAAAGGTTGCTTAAAGCGCTGGATAAATAATGTAGTTGACATATTGGAAATGTAACTCCATGAGTTTTTGAGCACAAAAAATTGACACTCATATATCTGTTAATCGGGGTAGTAAGTCCGATCACGCACTTTGGTGCGTGACCAGTCACGTTTACCAACTTTTTGCTGCCGGTAGGTGGTGCAGGTGGGGGATCAGCCTGTTCCAGTCGCGGTTGCCGTGGGTGGCGGGCTGCACATGGTGGGTCTTGTCGGCCAGGATGCGTTGGGCGGCGCCAGGGTCATCGGGTATTCGTGGATGATGGAGTAGTAGGTGCCGGCTTCGCGGTGTTAGGCCACATCGTGCAGGAGAAAGATGCCCCACCATGTAATCGGCGGTGCGCAACAGCACGACACCAATCAACCCACAGTAATGTGGGATAAGCCACAACCTCCGCTGCCCTGCAGCACAACACGGCCGGGAGGATAAAGGGCCTGCACAAGGAAGGGGCGTTAGTTTCAGTAGGCAACATATACCTAGGATGGTTGTTAGAAGTCCTAGTCAGTAAACGTATGGCCGCAGCTGAGGCACTTGTAGTTGTTGAGTATGAGACTATCAACTGCCTTTCCTGCTGCGCCACCGACAGTAGCGCCTGCTGCCGTTCCAGCAAGTGCGCCCAAAACGGCACCAGCAAATGTGCCTGTGGCAGCACCAGCAGCAACTCCAGCAGGACCAGCTACAGCTCCTACAACGGCTCCTGCCTCGGCCCCCGCTGCCGCACCTGCAACTACAGTTGTACGGGTACTAATAAAGCCAAGGAAACCTGCCGCTGCCAAACCAATCATTGCCCCAATTCTGGTTGCATAGTTGCGTTTATCAACTTTTGTTGATTCGCACTTTGGACATTTTTGCGCCATTACATGATCTCCATTTAACTGTGCAATCGGTCTATATCATTCCCTTTCGGGGTGTAGATCTATTTTATGTCCTATTGGAATTGCTCACCGAAAATTGGAATTGTGATAGCTACATTGTGATAAATGTGGGGTTGTGTCGCCTGCGTGGTTGGAGCCAAACGCCGAACGGTGATCCGATTTTGGTGGCTTGCTATACTGTGTGTTTATACAGTATCACAGAGATTGCCAGCATGTTTGTTCAACCCACTCCCGATGCCCCCCTGTTGGAGCTGCCCCTGTTCCTCTCCCCGGTGGCCTGCGGCTTTCCGTCGCCGGCGCAGGACTACACCGAGCAGACCATTGACCTCAACCAGTTGTGCGTGGCCCATCCAGCGGCCACCTACTTCGTGCGGGCGGCCGGTGACAGCATGGTGGATCACGGGATCCGTGATGGCGACCTTCTGGTCGTCGATCGCAGCCGCAAGGCCAGGCATGGCAGCGTGGTGATTGCCGCGGTGGATGGCGAGTTCACGGTGAAGAAGCTGCAGCTTGCGCCAACCGTGGCGCTGCTCCCTGGCAACCCGGCATATCGGCCCATCCATTTCAATGAGGGGCAGGAGCTGGAAATCTTCGGAGTGGTGTCTTTTGTCGTGCATCAGGTGGATACCCCATGAACAAGCGCTGCGCCGTCGCCCTGGTCGACGTGAACAACTTCTACGCCAGTTGCGAGCGGCTGTTCCGCCCCGACTTGAAGGGGCGGCCCATCGTGGTGCTCTCCAACAACGATGGCTGCGTGGTGGCCCGTTCGGCGGAGGCCAAGGCGCTGGGCATCAAGATGGGAATACCCTATTTCCAGGTCCGCCAATTCTTCGAGGCCATGGGCGGGGTCTGGTTCTCCAGCAACTATGCACTCTATGGCGACATGTCGAACCGGGTGATGACCATTCTGGAGGGTATGGCCCCGGTGGTAGAGGTCTACAGCATCGACGAGGCCTTTATCGAACTGAGCGAGTCCTGGGCGGGTGACCTAGTGGCCTATGGCCGCCAAGTCCGCGAGCGGGTGCAGCAATGGACCGGGCTGACTGTGGGGGTCGGCATTGGCCCCACCAAGACGCTAGCCAAGCTCGCCAACTATGCCGCCAAGAAGTGGCCCGCCACCGGTGGCGTGGTGGATCTGCGGGATGAAGCGCGGCGCGCCCGGCTCATGGCGATCACCCCGGTGGACGAGATATGGGGCATTGGCCGGCGGCTGTCGGCCAAGCTGGAGGTGCAAGGCGTCAAGACCGTGGCCGACCTGGTCGCCGCCGACCCCAAGGCACTGCGGCGCCGATATGGCGTGGTGGTCGAGCGCACTGTGCAGGAGCTGCGCGGGATCCCCTGTGCCGAGCTGGAGCAAGAGGCCCAGGCCAAGCAGCAGATCATTTGCTCGCGCTCGTTTGGGGAGCGCATCACCCAGATAGGCCCCATGCACCAGGCGCTGGCCGGCTACATGGAGCGTGCCGCCGAGAAGCTGCGGGGGGAGGGGATGTGCTGCCAGCACGTGACCCTGTTCATTCGCACCAGCCCGTTCAGCGACCGGGAGCCCTATTACGGCAACCAGGTGAGCACCAAGCTGGCCATGCCCACCCATGACACCCGGGCGCTGCTGGCCCTGATCCCCGAGCTGCTCCCCCGCATCTGGCGCGATGAGCAGCGATACCAGAAAGGGGGCGTCATGCTGGCCGACTTCACCCCCACCAACATGCAGCAGGGCGACCTGTTCGCCGCACAGCAGCAATCCCCGCGCAGCGAGGCGCTGATGCAGGTCATCGACAAGATCAATCATGGGCGGTTGGGGAAGGTTTACTTCGCGGCCCGTGGCCGCGACACCCGGGAGTGGATGATGAAGCGGGAGCAGTTAAGCCCCCGCTATACCACCGCGCTTGACGAACTGCCGGTGGTGAAGTGACTTACTCGATAATATTCTACACCGGTGCTCAGGTCTTTGGTGTGGCAACCTTGTCGTTCGTTCACACCTTAAGACTCTCAGCCAAGAGCATGAATCAGTTGGTACTGAAAGTGCTGGAATACAATTGAGTTGGTAGTTCTGGACGGTAATCCTACCAAACACAACTTCAATTTCTAACCCGTGTAAAAATACATCAAATACGGTATGATAGATAATATTTACTTACTAGAGCAATCCTACGATTGCCAAAGGTAGATTATGAATATCTGATGATGGTTAATGATTGGAAAAATCCATTAGAGTAAATTGAAGAGACTTCTCATATGCAATTCGATTCTTCATTCAGTATGAATGCCATAATCCTGATTACTTCTGATCGCCCAGATGATGGTGGTGTAACCAAGCGTTTAGACGAAGACCTGCGGACTATTACTACTGCCTATGAACTTATTTACTATCATGAGGCAGTTTCTAGTAGAGAGCAATTTATCCAGTTCATGGGCAATATAAATTTTTTTGTTGTTAGCAATAATTTAAAACCTGTGATTCATTTTCATATGCATGGTGGAAGTGAATTGGGCTTAGAGATTGGCAATACCAGAGAGTATATATCTTGGTCAGAACTTACTGAAACTCTTAGACAGATAAATATATCTATGTTGAACGAGTTATGTGTCATATCCACAGCGTGTTATGCATTTAACATGATCAATGAGATTACTATCACACAGCCATCACCATACTTTTCCCTTATAGCTTCACATAATGAAGTAAAATATGGTTATATTGATGATTTCGCATCAAAATTTTACAACGCCCTACTGAAATATGGGGATTTGATTATTGCACATGATGAAATTAATGATGCTTTTGACTTTTATCATAGTGAGAAAATGTTAACGATTTCCCTCGCCAAGTATATACTCCATAATTGTAAAGGTAAGCAAAAGCAAATGAGAAAGGAAGAGTTGATATCTAAAGCCATATCTGGCGGGGTAATTGATACTCCCGACTCACTGAAAGAAATGAGGAGAGTCATAAAGGAATACATTACTCCAAATCAGGAGTTGTTGAATAGATATGTTGATAGCTTTTTGATTGGTAAGAAAATACCTATAACAATTGATGATATAGTTAGTTTGGTGGAGGGAAGCTATAGATTAAGGGGATAACCAAAGGCTAATAATAGTCTCTATCTCGCAGAGTGACGTTGACCCGCGATTTTCAACTTATCAATGAGCTCTGTGTTGGAGAGCTCACTTTTGAGGTATCAACCTAATTGTGGGGAAAAATCTCTAGGAATAGATATCACAGTGCCTCTTTTAGCTGTAGTCGTTTTGTTCATGCATCCACTCCGGTGTGTCCAGCCCCTCCAGCACGCGCCACATCTCTGACTGATAGGGCTCCGGCAATATCTCTATCCAGCGGTGCGCCCCGGCGTGGCCTTGTGCCTCATAGACCTTGCCGCACAGCTCAACCAGCATCCGCCAGTCTGGATCCCCTTCTGGTACCGCGTATTCATCCAGCAGGCTCTGTTCAGCGGGCGGCTGGCCATCGAGCCCCCAATCCGGTTCATTGGGGAGCGATCGGCACGATTGCAGTTGGCCGTTCTCCAGCCGGAGGGTGAAACCGTCTGCCGTGACGCTGGCACCAGCCCGTAATCGATCAATGGATAAGGGTGATAACCCCCATTGTTCCCTCATGATCTGGTCTGCGAAGGCATCAGGATCCGGTAGCGTACAGTTATTGTCAGAGCTCCAAGGTGCCGGGCTGTCGCCCGTCTTAACCCCAACCCCCCTCGCCGCAGCCTCGGCGGCTTTCCTGGCTTCATGGGTGCCGGCGGGCACAATTTCCCACCCTTGCAGGCGGGTCTTGATGCCCAGGCGAGCGGAGGTAATGCCCATCAGGCGCTTGATGTCTTCGCCATAGCTGTTGGCCTGCTCGTCGATAAGGTGGGCCAGCTTGATGGGGTGTTCGGCACGGGTGGCCAGTGCGCCGCCCATGGCGTGCAGGTAGCAGCGAAAGATGCCGTTATCTGCGGCAAAGCGGGCCGCCTCAAAGCGTGGGTCTTGCAGTACGGGCTTGGGTGGGCCAACCAATTCGGCATTCTTCTTGGCGTTGCTGATGCGGCGCAACTCGCGCCATACCCCGACCGGGGCGCCTCCGATCTGCTGAAAAGTACGAATGCCCCACCAACTGGCCCAGGCTACAGCATGTTGGGCAGCTTCATTTGCGGTAGTGCCAGCCTCTTCGTCATCGTCCAGGTAAGCGCCGTCGATGTTCTTGGCAATGTATTTGGCGATATAGCCTGCGGCATCACCTTTAGTTGGATCGATTTCCTCCCAGTCAAAGCGGGGAGTAAAGTCGGTAAAGGGTGGGGCGCCCTTGATATTCCGTACCAGCTCGTCGTGGTCATCGGTCAGGGCATAGCGTCGTAGGGTCCCGATCACCCGGTTGCGATCTTCCGGGCGCATAAATAGCAGCAGGTGCCAGTGCGGGGTGCCGTCGTGGTGGGCCTCGCACACGCGAAATCCATAGACGGGCGCGTTCCACCGTTTGAGGGCGGCCCTGGCACGGCTCCATAGTTTGGCCAGATAGGCGCAGGTCTCCCGCGGTGTGGCCCCTTGATATCGCTTGTTCTCTACCGCTTGGCCGTTATGCTTTTGTGCCCAGGCATGAAAGCGGCTCGGGGCTGTCCAGGTGAAGAAAACTCCCACATGCCCCAATTCCTCGGCATAGTCACTGAACCCCCGTGCCCGCACCATCATTTCGTTGCGGCGGTTCACCGGGTTGGCGTTGCTGGCCTCCCAGCAATCCTTCATCGACACGACCAGGTCATAACGCTCGTTCACCACTTCCGACTCGGCCAGCCAGCGCATCATGGCCCGCTTGCGCTCGCGCACCACCTTCATGGTGGCGTTTGATACAAAAGCCGACACACCCTTGCGCACTTTGCCGAGCAGGATATTGATGTGCTCTTGCAGCCTGTCCCAGCAGCGGTTGACGCGCTTCTCCCACCACTTGGCAGAAAGCAGGCGCACCAGCACGCTCAGGATCCAGTTATCCCGTGCCTCTTGGGTTTTGAACTTTGGCAGCTCGCCGATAAACCCCCACTGGTCTGCAGGCTGGCGCATCAGCTCCCAGGTCTGCAGCAGATCCGGCTCAGCGCCCTCTTTGATGCCCTGCTCGATGTGCTTGTAAATGGCTGCGGTCTGGTTGGCGAACTGGTGGGCAATCTGTTTGCGGCCGGTCTCATCGCGCATCTGTTTTGGATCGACCGGGATGGTCTGGAGCTGCATCCGCACCCACTTGGTTCGCTCCCTCAACCAGATGTTGGCGGAGCGGCAATGGGTGAAGCTGCAATCCTTGCGGCGGCGGATGTACTGCTTGAACAGGTTCTTGGTCAACTCGGTGGAGAGCCCATCGAGCAGTTGCATGGCCCAGATCAGGTCGTATTGGCCGCGGTCACCAGCAAAAGCGGCGTCAAAGTTGACGCCGGGCAGAGAGTTGCAAAGGGTATCGATGCGCTGCCGCAGTGTTCTTTTCGACAGCGGCAGGCGTTTGGTCTTGCTGGTCATGCAGAGAGATAACCGGATAGCTGTTTGATGCGGAACTGGCAGCCACGAACGCTGATTTTGGCATGCTCTTTCAATCGGCGGGCGGCCGCACACTGGCGCAGCAACTGCTTGATGCTGGCGCGGGGGCGGGCAGGTAGTCGGCGCGCATGGGCCAGCTCCCGTTGATAAAGACGCAGCCTTGCCGCGTCTTCCCGGTAGGTGGCTTGCCAGCGATCTTGCAGGAGCGTGAGCTCCCATTGCAGTCCATGGCTCATTTGATGATCTCCCCCTGTCCATGCAGTGGTGCGCACTCGGCCCACCACTCGGCAATTTCCCGGGCTAGTGCCAACTCCAGATTTGCAGCGGCCAACCAGTAGACGGTGCGCATTGCGCCAAGCGCCAGCAGCTCGGCCACCTGATCCCGGTTGCCTCTGGCATTGCTGCCCGCAGCGATAAACTCGGCGCGGGCGGCAAACCAGTGGGTGGTTAGCTGGCTGACCGGTGTGGTGGGCTGCATATGTGCCGGGCCGGCTTCACTGTGATCTTGTTGGGCGTCCAGCTCAAACAGTTCGAAGTTGCTCATCGCATGCCTCATCTATTGCCTGAAAGTCCGGCCCATCGATGGCGATATGGCCCGCCTCGATACGGATCGAGATACCGAGTTCACCTCCACAGCAAAGCGGGGCTGTAGGCAGCAGTTTCGATTCGTTCTGGGCCAGCCACTCTTTCAGGCTGGTCAGGGTGAACAGCGTGGTACTCATGCCTCATCCCCCATCACCAAATCGTCGTCGAGCAGATCCGCAGGCTTGCTGGTCACCACCAGTTGCACCTGGATGTATTCATTCCCCGAGTAGAGTGCGCCCAGGGCGATGCGGTTATCCTCGGCGCGTACGGCAAACATCTCGGCTAGCAGACCCTCGATCACCTTGGGCGCCTGGCTGGCAATCTTGATGGCGTCACTCATGGGCGGGCCCTCCGGTTGAGGTGGTGAAACAACTGGTGCCAGCGCAATGACTGCTGCGCCTGGACTAACAGGGATTTGCCCTCTGACCCCCGATATGTAAAAGAGGCAGGGCGAGCTTTGGCGGTCAGCCGTTGCTGAAGGCGCGGCAACTCTGCCAGCGCCTCTTGCTCGGATATGGGGTGGAAGATTTTGCTCATGCCTGCACCTCCGGTGTGGCGATGCCAGTCAGCAGCCAGTCGATGTGCCGTTTCAGCTCCGGGTGGTTGGCAATCAGCAGGAACAAACCGCCGCCAATCTCGCGGTATCCCAGCTCGTAGTTCTTGAGCGTGGTGGGTGGAATGCCCAGCAGGTCGGCAAACTTCGGGCGGCTCAGCTTCAACTGTTCCCGCAACTGGCGCAGTCGCTTGGCGGCATGGTGGTTGAGCAGATTGATTTGGGTCGGTTGTGCGGTCATGGTCAGGCTCCTTGTTGAGGTGTGCAGGGGTTGATGCGGCTGAACAGAGAAGCCCAAGCCAGTGCGGTGGAACGCTCGAGCAGCGCCACCCCGTCCGGGTGTTGGCTCAGACGGGCGCCATAGCGGCCCGTCAGCTTGCGTTGCTGGATGCGAAGGTTGCGCAGTGCGCAGGGGATCGCTAAAGTTGCCATGTCGACTTCCTCATACGTTGTTGATAAAGGCCCGCTTGGAGTTGCAGCTCCGTTAAGCGGGCTTTTTAGTGCCCGATAGGTCGCGGGCCTTCTTGGCCAATCTGGCCTGCGACATGCACCGCATGATCCAGTTGCTGGCGTTTGGCCTGTTCTCTCTTCTTCCGCTCGGCCAGTTCTGCCGGCGTCACCTTCACCGATGGGTGCCACACTTTTGGATCGCACCCGCTGTGAAACAGCGACTGATAATCCAGCGCAATCACCGCAAGGCGGATCGCCTCACGCTGCTGATAGGGCAGGGCAGAGAGGGCCGCCATCATCAGCGAATCCCACGGCTGGCGGGCGATGGTGCAAATGGCGACTCGCTTGGTCTTGGACGCATTAAGCCAATCACCGTCGAGGTTTGAACCAGCCCGATTGAGGTGCTCCCGCAACAGCGCAATGCCTGCGGTATTCATCAGCACCTGCTCCTCGGCGGTCAGACCGGCGATGTTGCGGGGTTCGTGTTGGGGGTGTTGCATGCTGGTTTCTCCTTCACCTGTGCGCAGAATTTGGCGGCCAGTGAGGGGGTCACTGGGCCACCTCTTTCACCCTGCGCGGGACAATGGGCAGCACAATGGCCGGATTGGGCATGGCACTGGGGCTGATGGTTGCGATGATTTCGAACCCCGCCTTGAAGGTGTGGCCGCAATCCACATTGCTGCATTGATAAGTGGCGATGCCGCAAAGCGGGCTCATCCGGATGGATGTGCGAGTGCTGGCGCGGGCACCACAGTGGGGGCAAATCAGTCTCATGGCTTCTCCTAAGCCCCAGCTGCCATGCGCGCCATATCCAGCGCACAAGACAGAGAGGGAATGGCTTGGTATTTGTGCTCGATCTCGGTGATCAGCAGGGCGAGGTTGCCCATGGCCGCTGTCGCCGCACCGACCAGTGCATTGCGCTGCCCCTTGGTGACGCGGCCGCTCTCCACCACTGTCAGCGCCTGCGCGCCGAGCCCTGCCACCTTGGCCGTGGTGTCAATCACCTGATGAGCCAGGCTTGGGCCCTTCTCCCGTTCGGGGATGGCAATGGCCGTCAGGCCACAGCAGAACAGGGCGCCATCAAAGAGGGTTTCATCCCCCTCACTTGCCTGGGTAATGGCAATCAACTCAGCAACCGTCAGCTCGTGAGGTTGGTCGGGGTTTAACTTGTTGCGCAGGATCTGCGGATTCATGCCCGTTAGTTGGGCGATCTCGGCCATGTTGTGACTGGCCGCAAAGCGTTGGCATGCGCTGATCCAGTGCGGATGTTTGCTGGCGTGTTCGGTAAACATGCGAGGTTCTCCTTGACCCGTTATGGTGTTTGCAGGTTCACGCGAGCGTCATGGTGACGTAGCGCTCAGCCTGATAACGGGCTTTCAGGAACAGGGCGTAAAGATTGACCTCGCGAGGTGCGCCCGGGCCGTCTTGCAAAATGGGCAACTGGCCGCGGTCGGCACGCTTTTTAACGGCTCCAATCGTCAAGCCTTGGCGCTTGGCGTACTCCTCTAGGCTTTCGCTGACCCGATCACCAAACGGGTAATCAAGCGGTAGTTGGCTCACATCACTGGGGATGCGGATAGGTTTGATTCGAGTAGTCATGATGAATCCTTCTTAGGGGGTTCAAACACAGGGGGGATTGTCAGGAAGCGTTGCCAGATAGAGCGTTTGCCGCGGCCATGGCTCGCTTCACACACGGAAAATCAGCCGGGATAGCCGTTGTTGCGACGCGTTGTGTGTCCCGCTCTTGGCCAGGCAGAGCGGTGGTGTCAGCCTTAAGCTGACCGCCGGTCATCAATTCGAGCTGATAGGCGCGACCTTGGGGGATTGTCTCGCCCCACTGCGAAACTGACTGCGGTTTGATACCTAGGGCGGCAGCTAATTGGACTACGCTGCCATAATGCTGAACTGCGTCATGTTTTTTCATTTTCTTACTCTCTCGGCAGGGCTCATATACTCAATGGAAGTAAATGTAAGATCGCTTGCAGGCGAAGGCAACAAAAACTTACCAAAAAAGAAAGTAAAAACTACGCAGTCGTTGTGTAAGATAACTTACATGAACATACATTCGCGCATAAAATCACAACGATTAGTTCACGGCTTGACCCAAGAATCCTTGGCTAAAAAGCTGGGAATTAACCGCGTCTCTATCAGCCAGTGGGAGCGAGGAGACACCTCGCCGAAAGGTAACAACCTAGTTAGGCTTGCTGAGATTCTTGGAGTTAAGCCGGAATGGCTGCTTTTCGGTGACGATGCTGCAAGCAGTACTGGGACAAGCTTGCCCGGTTATCACAACGTCGAACCAGCAGTGATCTATCAGGGCAAACGGATCCCGATTCTTAGCTATGTCCAAGCGGGCAACTGGCGTGAGATGTGCGAGCAGGCTACTGCCTTCGATGGGAATGTCGAATATGTATCGGCAGGTGGTGAGATCGGTCCCTACGGATTTGGCCTTTGGTTACGTGGTGACTCTATGGTGCCGCTATTCAAGGAAGGGGATCTCATCATCGTTGATCCTGATGAGTCACCCCAGCCAGGGGATTACGTCGTGGCCAAGAACGGCACCGACGAGGCCACATTCAAAAAGTACCGGCCCCGCGGCATCGATGAGAACGGGCAAGAGGTATTTGAACTGGTCCCCCTCAATGACGATTACCCCACCATGCACTCCGATCGACAACACATACAGATCATCGGTGTGATGGTAGAGCACAGATCTTACAGAAAAAGACAAACAGGGCGATAACGTGTCTTGAGACGAGTAAATGGCTGGGTCAGTTGCCAACCGATCTTGCTGGAATAATGAGAGCTTGCTCTCATATCTTTTGGTAAAGTGTCGCTCTTAACTTACTCGTAGAATAAGATACTTTTGAATCTGTTAGTCTACACGTTGTAGATAGAGAATTGGTTAGTGTAGCGGAAGGGTGGCTGTGACATCGTGCGGTAGCTATACCCTGATCTTATCTAATCTAATCATAACAACGTTATCATGGCTTCCTTGAGTAAGGTTAACATGTTGTTTTTATTTGTAATTCGGCTTTTCTCTCACATGGAAACCAGTGCCGAGTTCACACCTTAACCTTGGAGCCTCTAGTGTCTGACCAGGCAATAAATAATGCATTCTATGACCTTCACCAAGGTGATGCGATAGAGTGGCTAAAGTCATTAAATGACTCATCAGTTGATTTGTTAATTACTGATCCCCCTTATGAATCATTAGAGAAGCATCGTAAAGTTGGGACAACAACACGTCTCAAGCAGAGTAAATCATCTAGTAATATGTGGTTCGAGATTTTTCCAAACTCTAGATTTGAAACTCTTTTTTATGAAGCTTATCGAGTTCTTCGTAAAAACAGCCATTTTTATTTATTTTGCGATCAAGAAACTGCATTTATTGTAAAGCCTATTGCAGAAGCGGCAGGTTTCAAATTTTGGAAGCCCATCGTTTGGGATAAGATGAGAATTGGCATGGGTTATCATTACCGTGCTAAGTATGAGTTTATTCTTTTTTTCGAAAAAGGAAAACGTAAGCTAAATAATCTCTCTATACCTGACATATTAAGTGTTCCAAGAATTCATCGGGGTTATCCTACAGAAAAACCCGTTGAGTTAATGAAAATTTTGATATCTCAAAGTTCCAATGAGAATGAATTAGTTTGTGATCCATTTATGGGGGCTTGCGCAGTTGGTGTTGCAGCCCAGATGTTAAACAGAAAGTTCATCGGCAATGATTTAAGCTCTGAGGCACTTAAATTATCCGTTGAACGGTTAAAAAAAGGATTTCCAGATGGAGTTGAATCCATATCCTGATTTTTTCCCAGAGGGTGTACCTTCAGACGCAGCAGAGAATACATCTGGTGAAGCGTATCGATTAGTAAAAACTAATCCACCAACACCTAGTGATTTTCAAGCTTTTCACTTAGATAAAGTGAATCCAAAACCAGTTCCTAGTCCATCAGATTGTGGCACATCAATGTACCGTAGAAGAGACGTCGTTGTGTCATTAAAGGCTGTGTCTAAACCGCTTAAAAGCAGATTAATTGCTATTGGTACGTTGGAACCTCACTTTGGTAAAATGTCAAAGGAACGTTCTGATAGCCATTTCGAGGCCTGGCTGAGAATTAATTCAGGCATTGAAAACAACTTCGAAGTGAACTGAAATATGTATCATCTAAGTGAGACTCATCAATTTGGGCGGTTAGAAATTGTTTCTGAGTATATGAGGTTTGATATACCGAGAACATTTTTGGCTCAATCCCCTCAGCTGGCAAGGGAGAGGAGGTATGTTTTCGTTAACTGGGTTGAAGAAAAAGATGAATGTGATGGTTGGTATTATATAACAATTAATGAAGATGAGAAAAATAGGCTTGAAAATGGGAGTATTCAACTAAGGGACATATATCTTTACAAAAGTATTTATTATATAGAAACCCCATTTGATACAACGCAGCCTACTGTTGAACGATTGTTGACGACAGCAGAAATTGATCAAGAAGCTTTGCCGGACCCCGGATATGGTATATCACTAGATTCTGATGGTTTTTCTTTAGTTTATAAAGACCCTGAGCATTATAAAACAACGAATGCGTTCCACGAGGTTAGGATTTATCGCAACAGAAGTACCAGACCTATAGAATGGAATGCAGTTCAAGCTATACTTGGGGCTTGGGGAAGAATATGTGAGGGAATATTAAGGAATATATCTGAACGCGCTATGTTCCTGCCATTTTATTCTGAGCCTGGCTCATATAAAATGATGTTCAAAACTTCGAATAACGAAGGATTGCTCGAAACAGTTTTAACTGCAGTTGATCTACTTTCAACACCTAATGCCGACTGGATTACTGGTTTAAAAGATCTTGATGTTGACCCAAAATATGTAGAAGAGCTCATCAATGCACTTACTGAGCATGAGTTGCAATTTGATTTGCGTGCTCACACCGGAACAGTTATATCAAACATTAATTTCCAACGTATCCCAGAGTCAACACAAGCATTAAATCAATACAACCAAATTGCAATTTCCAGCGCACAAATCCCTCAAGCCAATGATATAAATAGAATTATTCGTTACATTGATGCTAAGGCAACAATGACACCTTTTACAAGTGAAACAGAGCAAATTACATCTAGACAAGTTTCATATTATGAAACAGCGGCAAAAATATTAGGTTTTGTTAATGGCGTTAATATGCTGACACCTGTTGGCTATAAATTGCATGGGATTGATAACCAACAAGATAAAATGAGATTGCTCAGGGATAGATTTGAACAGTCATTGTGTGGTTGGGCTTGGATGCAATACAATGGAGCGGCGTCCATAAATGAGGTGGATCCTGATTCTGCAACTGAGTTCTTAACTCAGTACTCAATTGGATTGAGCCAAGATACTGCTAGGCGAAGAGCTGCGACTCTTAGAAACTGGGCGATGCTTTTCCGAGAAGTTTAATGAAAAAGGCTGCGTGTGCAGCCTTTTTCATTTTGAATCGAATAAAGTTTTAAAATAAATAGCGATTAAATAGTCTTTAAAATATCTGTTATCTCAGTTCAATCAATTCAGGAGTTCGAGCACCTTGCACTGGTTCCGCACAAGGGAGCCCTCTATCCGGAAGGCGGAGGTGTATAGAGGGGACCGACCGTCAGAGTCCTTCCGAACTCAGTTAACTAAATGCAACGCCCTATCAGGTAAAGCTACACACCAATTTAGTAGATCGGATATGCCCAGGTAGTTGATGGAAAGGCTCTAGAGCAGGAATGTCTTGAGCAGTTGTAGATCCATCACTTTGTGCTTTGGTGATGTCCCCATCACCCGCATCACACGGGATGATGGGCACTCTCGGTATGTCAGCTGGGTATTGGGTTATTGGGTAAAGTAGGTCCCGCCGCCCATGCCTACACTACTTATTTACGCTTCCACCTTCATCGTTACGTCCATCATACACAGGAGGAGAGGTGTCGCTCCATCGTTGGTGGCGCGAGCCGCTAGTAAGAGCTGAGTAGCTACCAGCAGAATTGTCATAGTTTTATCCCCTGTTGTTTCGCCTTGCCCTGCTGCCGGGTTGAACCCGATTACCACAATGAGCAGGCCAACTCTGTGTGTAGCCCACTCAAGTTTCCCAATTTCCTGCTCTCCTATGTATGGAGCAACCTCAGCTAAACACTGCCAATCGCGATCATTTGCTGTATAAAAACACAGTGTATTGTTGGAGGGGTTATGAGTGAGAGAAAGCATTGGTTGGGAGCGCTGCCGATGTGGGGGCTGTGGGTGTGGGTAAGCACCTTCCTATACAAGGAGGGGCAATGAGCATCAAGTCCACGCCCGAGGGGTACCTGGTCGATATCCGCCCGCAGGGGAGGGAGGGCAAGCGGATCCGCAAGCGCTTCAAGACCAAGTCCGAGGCCCAGCAGTTTGAACGCTGGGTGATCGCTACCGAGCATAACAAAGAGTGGGTTGATCGTCCGGCAGACAATCGGCCACTCTCCGAGCTTATCGAGCTCTGGTGGCGCTATCATGGCCAGACCCTGAAAGCAGGGGAGGCGGTGCGCAAGAAACTCCACAATATCGATGCCGCGTTGCGCCACCCGTTGGCAAGGCAGGTGACCCGGGCGCTGTTCTCCGAGTATCGGGCGCAGCGACTGCACGCCGGCCGCCAGCCCAAGACAGTGAACCGTGAGCAGGAGATGCTGGGCGGGGTGTTCTCGGTGCTCATTGATCTCGGCCATTATCACCATGAGCACCCGCTCAAAGAGATGAAGAAGGTCAAGCTGGTCGAGCGGTCGATGGGCTACCTGACCCAGGACGAAATCGGCGACGTGCTGGCCGCGCTATCCGGGGATAACTTGAAGGTGGTCAAACTCTGCCTGGCCACGGGGGCGCGTTGGAGTGAAGCGGCCAATCTGCGCCGCGAGGAGGTGCGGGCCCATCGGGTAACTTACATCAATACCAAGAATGGCAAGAACCGCACCGTGCCGATCTCGGCCGATCTGACGAAAGAGATAACGAATGGGGTAAATCGGGGCCCGCTGTTCCGTGACCTCGACTATATGTTTGTGCGTGAGGTGATCAAGTCAGTGGCGCCGGATCTGCCTGCAGGGCAGGCGGTGCATGTGTTTCGGCACACTTTTGCATCACATTTCATGATGTCGGGGGGAAACATCCTCGCGCTGCAAAAAATTTTGGGTCATCACAACATTCAGCAGACCATGAGCTATGCCCACTTCGCACCGGACTACCTGAGCGATGCTGTGCGCTTCAACCCGCTGGAAAATCCGCTGCCCACCATATGACAAAGTGTCCACAAATTGCCCCAAACAGGGTCATCTGGGGTGACTAAGCGTCACCCCTTGTAGTCCCCAACTCATTGATTTGATTCTAGGTTGTTGTTTTTATTGGGTATATTAAGGCGGCTCAGGCCTCCTTTTTTGTATCTGTTGTCCCGTCCTGAATATGGTTTACACCTTTCCCCCCAATAAATGGAGAACCCGATGGGGCAAGGTGTGAAACGGACACAGCGCGATTACTCGCTGACTTTTAAACTGGCACTGGTCGAGCAGATTGAAAAAGGCGAGCTCACCTACAAACAGGCTCAGGTGCGTTATGGCATTCAGGGCCGCTCCACCGTTCTGGTATGGTTGCGTAAACATGGTCGGCAAGATTGGAGCCAGGGGGCTTCTGTGCGTGCCGGCAGGAGCATCACCATGCCTGACCACGACAACCAGACGCCCGAACAGCGCATCAAGGAACTCGAGCAACAGCTGGCGCTGATGAGTCAGAAGGCCCAGTTCTTTGAGGCCGTCGTCGATGTGCTGAAGAATGACTACGGCGTCTCCATCGTAAAAAAGCGACCCGGCAAGTCCTCTCGCAGCGGCAAGTCGAGAGGCTGACCATTGTCAGGGCTTGCCTGTTTCTGGGGATAAGCCGGCAGGCTTACTACAAGCGCAATCGGGTCGCCGACGAGCGCCATGCTCAAGGGCTGCAGGTGGTGCGCTTCGTGCGTCAGGTTCGACTGCGACAACCTCGGGTGGGCACTCGCAAGCTGCATTATCTGCTCCAGGGTCAGGATGATGGCGGGCTCAAAGTCGGGCGTGACAGGCTGTTTCGGATATTGGCCGAGCACCGCCTGCTGGTGCTGCCCAGGCGGGCGTATCACAAGACCACCCACAGTTTTCACCGTTTCTACCGTCATCCCAACTTGCTCAAGGCGGGGCCAGAGCAGGTCACGCCGGTGGCCCCGGAGCAGGTCTGGGTCGCTGATATCACCTATCTGCCAGCCAGGAGCGGGCCGCTGTACCTGAGCCTGGTGACGGATGCGTACTCACGCAAGATAGTAGGCCACCACGTACACGAAGGAATGCACGCGGAGTCGGTTGCGATGGCGTTCAAGAAAGCACTGAAGCAACGGCGTGGCGGCGGTGAACTCATCCATCACTCGGACCGCGGCGTGCAGTATTGCTCTGGGCTGTATCAGTCACTACATGAACGGTACGGGGTGAAATGCTCGATGACGGATGGGTATGACTGTTATCAGAATGCGTTGGCGGAGCGGGTGAACGGGATTTTGAAAGGAGAGTTATTGCTGCAAAGCCCGCAGGATTTGACGCACGCGCGGGAAATGGTGCGTGAAGCAGTAGATATTTACAACGAGGAGCGGCCGCATCATGCATTGAAATACAGAACCCCCGATGCGGTACATAGGGGGTTCTGAGTAGAGAAATGCGAGTTGAAGTTGAAAATGTGTAAACCTATTTCAGGACTAGACACTGAAGTTAACCTCACAACATCGATCACTACATCAAGCTAATGCTGTCTCCCAGCCCGTTCTTCGGATAAAACAAAGCCCACCGCTGAGGGTGGGCTTGCTCCAGATGCAAAGAGAGCGGCTGATCAAATTGCCATCTGCTCGTGGGGCGAACCATGGTGGCGTAACCAGACAAAGCTCAGCGCCACGATCAGCACCATCAGGGTCATGATGGCCCCCAGAGTCACCTGCCCGGTCATCGGGAAACCGGCCGCCAGCAGGGTCACCACGCCCGCCCCCAGATTCTGCATCCCGCCGAGAATGGCTCCCGCGGTGCCGGCTTGACCCGGGAAGGGCTCGATGGCGCAGGAGGTGGCAGTCGGGTAGAGAATACCGCTACCGATGAAGTAGACAGCCGCACCACCGACCAGCGAGGCGGCACTCACCACCCCGAACAGCCCCGGCACCAGAATGATGAGGGAGCCGAGCGCCAGAAAGGCGATCCCCAGACGCATCAGTTTGCCCTGAGTCAAACGGAAGCTCAGCTTGGCAGAGAGCCAGGCCCCGAACAGATAGCCGGGCAGCGGCAGCACGAACAGCACGCTCACGGTACGGGCGCTCAGTTTCAGCACATCGCCCAGCAGCACACCGGCCGCAGCCTCGAACACTGCCAAACCGGCAAAGGTCGCCATCAGGCAAAGCAGGTTGCCCTGAAACTTGGGGTTGCCCAGCACATGACGATAGGCAGCACCGACGCGCAGCGGCTGACGAGCAGCAGCAGGCAGCGTCTCACCAAACCAGGCCATGATCGCCAGAGTGGCTACGGCACCAAAACCGAACAGGAACCAGTAACCGGCGCGCCAGTTGAACAGCTCGGTCAGCCAGCCACCCAGCACCGGGGCCAGCAGCGGGGAGAAGATCACCCCCATGCTGACCAGACTGTTGGCGCGGTTGAGCTCGGCGCCATTGTAGCGATCGCGCATCACGGTACGGCTCATGGCGCCACCGGCACCGGTACCCAGCCCCTGAATAAAGCTGCCCACCAGCAGGGCGGCAAAATGAGGGATGACCTGAATGATCAGGGTGCCTACCAGAAATACCATCATGCCGACGATCAGCACCGGACGACGACCGATTCGATCCGACAGCGGCCCGTAGACAAACTGGGAGAGGCCATAGGGGATCAGGTAACAGGCCATCACCGCCTGTAACTGGCCCGAGGCCACATTGAAGTCCCCCGCCATCATGGGAATGGAGGGAACATAAAGGGTCTGGGTCATCTGGCCCACAGCGACCATCAGAATGGTCAGTAAAAACAACGGATAAAAACTGTGCCGATCCATATCAGTCCCAAAAAATCGAAAAAATGCTGCCGCCCCTCTGGCACAAAATGGCCCAGAGGAATCTGATCACAGAGGCTGTGATGCAATCAAAAACAGTGTTGGAAACAGTAGGCGGGGAGCCCGCCAAGCCACCGCACAGGACGCTTGGTGGTATGGGGGCATCATAGTGATTCAGCTCACAAAAAACGAACGAATCTTTATAATCGGCTTGCCTTAGTTTTTCTAATATTACGGGGCGTTTCGCCCCGTCCGCAGTTAAAAATCAACGTGTTACCATCTGCTGCGCCTGCTTGATCAGCTCATCGGGCTGCTCCTTGCGCGGCGGTATGGTGATCCCCTTCTGGCAGGCAGGTTTCTCTGCCATGCAATCCATCCAGGCTTGCAGATGGGGTAACCCCTCGATGGAGATGCCGCTCCAGTCATAAATACGCACCCAGGGCCAGGTGGCGATATCGGCGATGCTGTACTCGTCCGCCAGATATTCTTGGTGGGCCAGATGGCTATCGAGCACCTCGAACAGACGGCGCCCCTCCTTCTGGTAACGTTCGATGGCGGCGGGGATCTTCTCGGGGAAATAGCGGTAGAAGACATTGGCCTGCCCCATCATGGGTCCTACCCCGCCCATCTGGAACATCAGCCACTGGATGGCCTGAGAGCGGCGTTTGGGATCAGCGGGCAGCAACTTGCCTGCTTTCTCCGCCAGATAGATGAGGATGGCCCCCGACTCGAATACGGCAAAATCGTCATTATCCCGATCGACGATAGCCGGAATACGGCCATTTGGGTTGATGGCGAGAAACTCGGGCTTCTTCTGATCCAGTGCAGAGAGATCGAGAGGAATGACCCGATAGGGCAAACCCAGCTCTTCGAGGGCGATCGCCACTTTGAAACCATTGGGGGTCGCGGCGGTGTAAAAGTCGATCATGATTCACTCCTTGTTGGTCATAGCCAGATTGCACGGTTGGAACAGGGTGCAACACCATAGCCGCCTCATCTTGCAACAAGTGACCGGCTCCAGACCATTAAAAAGCGACGCACCGCTGGCCAAACAAGGCTACGGTGCGCCGCTAGTGCGCTCTGGCAATGGTAGATATTAGTTAATCACGGCGACCGGCTTGCGCTGGCGCAGCATGATCAGGCGGGAAAGCAACGGGAAGTAAGACTCCAGTTTGCGCAGCAGCACCCGGCTGCAGGCAGGCTCGGCCAGCTCAGACTCATCCAGCACGATGCCGTTTGAGACAAAATAGAAACGGGGGTCACGCACATCCGGCCCACAGACCGTCAGCTCCTTGTCTCCCTTGCGGATCAGCAACGGCAAGACCGGCAAACCGATCGTCTCATCCTCTCCCCGGGTAAATCCGGCATCCTGCCAGGGCGCATCGCCGTCGATCAGCAGGATCGCCGCCTCCGTCTTGGCCGGTTGCCACTGGGCCAGTGGGGTCACGGTGATGTGGGCAAAGTGATCACCATACTCGGGTGATGACCGCAAGATGGCCAACAGTCCCTCGCTGGCCGCTGACACGTTCTGACTCACTAATGACAAATTCATGGTTCACATCCCTATGCTCATGACAGCCTGTATCCGGCTGCTGGGATAAGACTAGCGCAGATCTGGTCTATATTGGAGCCGTCAAATCTGGCAGTGGTAATCAATTGGTCGTAGGGGGATAACAGTTGCCATCGCACAAAATACTGGTATCATACCGCGTCCTTTTATCCCCCGTTCTTTAACATCCAGTGGTGAACCTATGCATCCGATGCTGAATATCGCCGTGCGCGCTGCGCGCAACGCCGGTCAAGTTGTAGTAAAAGCCTTCTCCCAGCCTGAGAACATTGAGGCTATCCAAAAAGGCAGCAATGACTTCGTGACCAACGTTGACCGTGAAGCCGAAGCGGCCATCATTCACACCATCAAAAAATCTTACCCTGAGCACAGCATTGTTGCTGAAGAGTCTGGTGAGATTGCCGGTACCAATCCGGACTATCAATGGATCATTGACCCACTGGATGGCACGACCAACCTGGTCAAAGGCATTCCGCACTTTGCCGTCTCCATCGCCCTGCGTGTCAAGGGCAAGACTGAACAAGCCGTTGTTTACGATCCCATCCGTGACGAGCTGTTTACTGCTACCCGTGGTAGCGGCGCCCAGCTGAACGGCTACCGCATTCGTGTCGGCAAAGCCAAAGAGCTGGCTGGCACCGTGCTGGCGACCGGTTTCCCGTTCAAGCAGAAGCATCACATCGAGCCTTACCTGAAGATGTTCCAGAGCATGTTCATCGAATGTGCCGACATCCGTCGTTCCGGCTCTGCCGCACTGGATCTGGCCTACGTGGCTGCCGGTCGCGTCGACGGTTTCTGGGAAATCGGCCTCAAGCCCTGGGACACCGCTGCCGGTGAACTGCTGGCCAAAGAAGCTGGCGCCATCGTCACCGACTTCGTAGGTGGTCACAACTACGAAAACTCCGGCAACATCGTGGTTGCCAACCCGCGTGTCCTGAAAGAGATGCTCGGCAAGATCCGTGAAGAGCTGCCGGAGTCCCTGGCGAAATAAGCCAGCCTTCGAGCAGACAGATAACAAAACCGGCGCAAGCCGGTTTTCTTGTATCTGTTATCCGAACACCAAGGCAGACATCTACAGCTGATTTAAAAGAGTTCGCGATGCATCCCCACTGGCCTCTCAACATCCACTTCAGCCATTTGCAGACAACCCCTCTTGCCCCCCGCCTTTGGCTACCGATAAGAGTTCCCATGTGGTTGCCTGGATAAACTCTTTCCAGATTTTCAGATAGCGGCAATCGCCTTGCAGGCATGGACAAGGGGCGGCCAAGTAGATGTAATGCCACCATCCACTTTGCACACTCGAGGTCATGCCATGGACCATCTCTCAGCTCTTCCTCCGTTATCCTGGTCACAGCAACTGCGTAGCCAGATGCAAAGCCGCCCGCTCACTGCCCTCGGTCTCTTTATCGCGCTGGCTGCCGTCTTGTTACTGCTGTTGCAGAGTCTCATCATGCTCGCTACCGGCGAGGTGACCAGCGGCGTGCGCTACGGCCTTGTCGGTGGTGCTGCCGGGTTTGCCGCCACCGCCATCGGCGCCCTGCCCGCTCTGTTTCTACGCTCGGTACCGCAAAAAGTGGAGGACACCATGCTCGGCTTTGCCGCCGGCATGATGCTGGCGGCCAGCGCCTTCTCCCTGCTGCTGCCGGGGCTGGAGGCTGCCGAGGGGATCACCGGCAACGGCTTTAGTGCCGCCGCCGTAGTGGTAGTCGGCATGACCCTCGGGGTGCTGTTGATGCTGGGACTGGACCAGTTCACCCCGCACGAGCATGACAAAACCGGCCCCTGCGGCCCCGGCCATGAGAGCTGCTCCCGGGTCTGGCTGTTCGTCTTTGCCATCGCCCTGCACAACCTGCCGGAGGGGATGGCCATCGGGGTCAGCTTCTCGCAGGGGGATATGTCGGTGGGGCTGCCGCTCACAACCGCCATCGCACTGCAGGATATTCCCGAAGGACTGGCGGTGGCGCTGGCCATGTGCGCCGCCGGTTTTCGCCCCTCTGTCGCCGTGCTGGTCGCCATCGCCAGCGGCCTGCTCGAACCGATTGGCGCCCTGCTCGGGGTGGGGCTCTCCAGCGGCCTTGCCATCGCCTACCCCATCGGACTTGGGCTCGCCGCCGGCGCCATGCTGTTTGTGGTCTCGCACGAGGTAATTCCGGAGACTCATCGCAACGGTCACCAGACCTATGCCACCCTTGGCCTGATGGCAGGCTTTGCCCTGATGATGACCCTCGATACCGCGCTCGGCTAAAGGCCTTCTCCCCTCCTCATCAATGCTTTTTGTCACCTGCGGCGCTTCCATATGGATCGCCGCGTTTCATCTCTCCTTTCGCTTGTGCCTCTCGGCGCCGACGCCATCTTTTGTTATGATCTACAGCAACTTAAATTCAGCCACACGGCTATCAAGACGAGGTCAGCAATGAAAGTAGGTATTATCGGCGCCATGGAGCAAGAAGTAGCCCTGCTGCGCAGCCAGATGAGCAACCCCACCACCCTGCAACTGGGCGGCTGCGAGTTCTATCAAGGGGAGCTGGCAGGCAAAGAGGTGATCCTGACCCGCTCCGGTATCGGTAAGGTCGCCGCCAGCGTGGCCACCAGCCTGCTGCTGGAAAAATTTGCCCCCGACTGCGTCATCAATACCGGCTCTGCCGGCGGCTTTGCCCAGGACCTGCACATCGGTGATGTGGTGATTGCCAGCGAGATGCGTTTCCACGATGTGGACGTGACCGCCTTTGGTTACGAGATGGGCCAGATGGCGCAGCAACCCGCCGCCTTCCCCTGCGACGAGAAACTCATCGCGGTCGCTCAGGATTGCATCGCCGAGCAGGGCAAGCACCAGACCAAGGTCGGCCTTATCTGCACCGGCGATCAGTTCATGTGCAAACCGGACGCCATCGCCAAGGCTCGCGCCGACTTCCCGCAGATGCTGGCGGTCGAGATGGAAGGTGCCGCCATCGGTCAGGTGTGCCACATGTTCAAAGTGCCCTATCTGGTGGTACGCGCCATGTCTGATATCGCCGGCAAGGAACAGGTTGAATCCTTCGATGCCTTCATCGAAGTGGCTGGCAAGCACTCCGCCGAAGTGATCATCAAGATGCTCGGCAAGCTGTGATCGAGACCGGCTCGCTTGATTTGATGGCCGACGCCCTCCTTTCTACGATGGCGGCCATTCTGGTGGGGGCAGCCCTGCTGGAGGCGGTGATCCCGTGGCCATCCCATCTGCGTCTTTCGGCCGTCACGCCCCTGCTGACCCGGCTGGGGCACAAGGTACACAGACCCGATGGTTCACCCGGCCAGCAAATGCAGGCCGGCCTGCTGGCAATGCTGGTAGTCTGGCTCCCCTGCGCCACCGGGCTCTGGTCGTTGCGCAATCTGGCATTGAGCGAACCGATCTTCGACCTGCTGTTCATGCTGCTGATGCTCGAATCCCGTCCACTGCGCGAACTCGCCCATGCCACTCACTCTCTCACCACCCAGGAGACACTGCCGCTGGCGAGATTGCAGGTGGCTCCCTGGCTCAAGCGGGAGACCAGTAAACTCTCGACCATGGGGCTCGCCAAAGCAGTGACGGAGAGCTGCGCCCTGCGCCTGGTGGGCCAATGGGCTGGCCCGCTGCTGGGATTTGCCCTGGCTGGCGTACAGGGTGCCCTGCTCTGGCGGCTGGTGCAGCTGATGAACCTGAGCTGGAGTCGCAAAGATCCCGCCTTCGACCATTTTGGTCGCGCCGCCAGCACCCTCTATCAGGGGCTCAATGCCCCCGTCATTTTGTTGCTGGGGCTGCCACTGCTGGCAAGCCGTCTCAAGCAGGCAGCGCAGTTGCTGCGAAGTGGCGCGCTCTGGCCCTATCCCGCCATGGGGATGCTGCTCACCCTGCTGGTAGACAAGTGCCGGATCCGCCTTGGTGGCCCTCGCTACTATCAGGGGGCTCTCCAGCGCTGGCCAGTCATCGGCACAGGTGCTGAGCCAGATAGCGAGACTCCGCGCAAGGTGCTCAACATTCTGCAAGGGTGCGTCTGGGGCTGGTTGATACTGGCGCTGCTTGTCACTGTGGCGGGGTTATTTCATGGTTAGATGGTTGCGCTTGGCTGTCTGGCTGCCCTGCGTGCTGGTTGCCTGGTTGCCCGGTGTCCTACAGGCCGCCACGCCAACCCGGGTGGTGAGTGTTGTTCCTCACCTGACCGAATTGCTCTACGAGATTGGCGCCGGCGACAAGCTGGTTGCCATCGACGATGCCTCAGACTATCCCGCCGAGGTGAAAACCAAGCCCAAGGTGGCCAATTATCGCAGCATCAATGTCGAGGCGCTGCTGGCGCAAAAGCCGGATCTCATCCTCGGCTGGCGCTCGGCTCAATCACGGATGCTGGCCCCACTGGCACAGATCGGGATCCCGGTTTTCTACTCTGAGCCTACCGATTTTGCCTCGCTGGCCACCGAGATGCGGGCCCTGGGCAAATTGCTGGGTGTGGAAAAGAGTGCCAACGAGGCCGCCGATCGCTATCTGGCGCGCCTGCATGAGCTGCAACAGCATTATGGACAATCAACCGGCGTCAAGGTGTTCTACCAGCTCTGGTACCCACCGCTCACCAGCGTCAGTGGCAATGCCTGGCCGGCTCAGGCCATCGAACTCTGCGGCGGGGTCAACGTCATGGCAAATGCCAAGACCCCCTACCCTCAAGTGGACATGGAACAGGTGATCAAAGCGAACCCCGCGCTGATCCTGGCGGGGAGTCAAGATCCTGACGCCCTGAATCACTGGCAAAAGTGGCCCAATCTCGATGCGGTGCAGCACCAGCGACTCGATTTGATCAACTCGGATGAACTACACCGATTCACCCCAAGAGCCCTCAATGCGGTGGAGCAGATTTGCCGAGCTATCCAGCTAAGCTCGCAAAGCACCAGCACATCTTGATACATCACTAATGATGAGGATCGACCTGAAGTGTTCTGGGTGGCAACCAAATCTTTAGAACTGTTTTTGTGTGAATGGATCACACTCTTTGCCAAAAAAACTGGTACTTTATTTGCTAGCATATGATTCATCTACTGTTTTTATGACGAGATGCCCACAATGTTCAACGATAAAACGCTACTGATCACAGGTGGCACCGGCTCGTTTGGCCAACGATTGGTCAAGACAGTACTGGAACGTTATAAACCCAAACGCCTTATCATCTATTCTCGTGACGAACTGAAACAGTTCGAGATGCAGCAAGAGTTTAACGACCCCTGCATGCGCTATTTTATCGGTGATGTAAGAGACGCCAACCGGCTCACCATGGCAATGCGTGGAGTGGATTACGTGGTTCATGCAGCCGCACTCAAGCAAGTGCCCGCCGCTGAATACAACCCCATGGAGTGCATTAAAACCAATATCCATGGTGCAGAAAACGTCATCCAGGCTGCCTTGCTCAATCAGGTTAAAAAAGTTATTGCCCTCTCCACTGACAAAGCCGCCAACCCGATCAATCTCTACGGCGCCACCAAACTGGCATCAGACAAACTCTTCGTGGCAGCAAACAACATCGCGGGGCAGGATCCCACCCGTTTTGCCGTAGTCCGCTACGGTAACGTGGTCGGTTCTCGCGGCTCTGTCGTCCCCTTCTTCCAAAAGCTGATTGACCAGGGAGCAGATGCGTTACCCATCACCCATGAGGAGATGACGCGCTTCTGGATTACCTTGCAACAAGGGGTGGATTTCGTTCTGGACAATTTTGGGCGGATGAAGGGGGGGGAAATATTTGTTCCCAAGTTGCCATCCGTCCGAATTACGGAGCTCGCCAGTGCCATGGCACCGCACCTGCCACACAAGATCATCGGCATTCGCCCGGGAGAGAAGCTCCATGAAGTGATGTGTCCTGCCGATGACTCTTATCACACCTTCGAGTTTGATGACTTCTTCGTGATTGGCCCAACCATCAACTTCAATAATCGCAACAACGATTTCTCCAAAACAGCGGCGGGCGAAAAAGGAAAAATGGTAGAACAGGGCTTCGAATATAACTCTCGCAGCAACCCTCACTTTTTTACCATTGAACAGCTTTTGAAAATGAACCAAAAGGGGAGAACTGAATGATCCCTTATGGCCGCCAATCCATCAGCCAGGCAGATATCGATGCTGTTGTGGACGTTCTCAAGTCCGACTTCCTGACCCAGGGACCCGTAGTCCCCCGCTTCGAGCAAGCAGTAGCCGATTACTGTGGAGCCAAATTCGGGGTGGCAGTCAATTCAGGTACCGCAGCACTCCATGTAGCCTGTCTGGCACTTGGCGTTGGCCCCGGCGACTGGGTCTGGACATCCCCCATCAGCTTTGTTGCATCCGCCAACTGTGCTCTCTACTGCGGTGCACAAGTCGATTTTGTCGATATTGAACCAGATACCGGTAACATGTGCGCTTTGGAGCTGGAGAGGAAGCTGATTGCAGCCAAGGCGGAAGGAAAGCTACCCAAAGTAGTCATACCGGTGCACTTTGCCGGCCTCCCCTGCGACATGCAGGAGATCCACCGCCTGGGACAAAAGTACGGTTTCAAGATCATCGAAGATGCCTGCCACGCCCTTGGTGCCCGTTATCATGGTGAGCCTACCGGCAATGGCCGCTATAGCGACATCACAGTATTCAGCTTCCACCCGGTGAAGATCATCACCACTGGCGAGGGTGGCATGGCCATGACCAACGACCCTGCGCTTGCCAAGATGATGCGCATGCTCCGCAGCCATGGCATCACCCGTGAACCGGAAGACTTTATCAATGAGCCGGACGGCCCTTGGTACTATGAGCAGCAGATGCTCGGCTTCAACTACCGCATGACCGACATTCAGGCTGCGCTGGGGTTGAGCCAGATGGCCAATCTGGAGACATGGATTCACACGCGTAACGAGATTGCCCAGTACTACTTCGAAAGACTGGCACCACACCAGCTACCTCGTCATTTCAACACCGAGCGGCGTAGTGCCTTCCATCTCTATGTTCACCATGTAGCCCCTGAACAACGCTGTGCGCTCTTCCAAAAAGTACGTGCACAGGATATCGGCGCCAACGTGCACTATATACCTATTTACAAACAACCTTGGTATCAAAAGTGGACTCATACTACCCTGCCCTCTACTGAGCAATTTTACGCAGGCGCAATGACCTTGCCACTCTTTCCTGGTTTGACAAAAGCACAGCAATTGAAAATATGCAGTCTGCTTTAGTCGTAGCCAAAAATGTCTCGTGTATAGACCTTATCAATCACATCGGCTAAATCAGGACTCATTCGGTTGGCAAGTATAATGTCACACATACCTTTAAATACGGATACTTCAGTGATGACTTTTGACCTAAAGAAATAAGGTTCCATTAAGGATGGCTCATAAACAACAACCTCAATACCCTTCGCCTTGATTCTTTTCATGACTCCCTGTATTGCCGATGCTCTAAAATTATCCGAACCAGCCTTCATAACTAGTCGATAAATACCTACTCGTTTAGGATTAGTCGCGATAACTGTATCGGCAATAAAATCTTTTCTCGTTGTATTAGCATCAACAATAGCTCTAATCAGGTTGCTGGGCACTTGGTTGAAATTTGCCAGAAGCTGCTTGGTGTCTTTTGGCAGACAATAACCTCCATAACCAAAAGATGGATTGTTGTAATAGTGGCCAATACGAGGGTCCAGGCAAACACCATCAATAATATCCTTTGTTTCTAGATTATTTTTTTGGGCATATGTATCCAACTCATTAAAAAATGCGATTCGCATCGCCAGATATGTGTTAGCAAATAATTTTACAGCCTCTGCTTCCGTACTTTCAGTAAAAATGACTGGCACATTTTTTTCTATTGCCCCATCAATCATAAGTCTAGAAAATGTTCGTGCATATTCACTTGTTGCCCCGACTATAACACGTGATGGATAAAGGTTATCATATAATGCTCTCCCTTCACGTAAAAACTCGGGGGAAAAGAAAATATTCTCGTAATTATGAGTCATCCGCATTTTAGAGGTAAAACCAACAGGAACAGTAGACTTGATTACAATTACTGCCTCAGGATTAATTTCCATAATATCAAAAATAACTGACTCTACCGACGCAGTATCAAAGCAATTTGTATCAGGATCATAATTAGTGGGCGTCGCAATTATAATATAGTCAGCATGTTGGTAAGCGGTTGATTTATTCAAGGTTGCGGTAAGATCCAAAGTCCGTTGTTTAAAGAACAGATCGATATCAGAATCAATAATTGGAGATTGTCGCCTGTTAATCATGGACACTTTTTCTGGATTAACATCAAATGCAACAACATGATGGTTCTGAGCTAACAATATTGCATTAGACAAACCTACGTAACCTATACCGACAACGGCAATTTTCATTATTGAACCTTCACATCCAAAAATTGATAATAAGAGCGATACCATTCAACAAAATTCTGTATGCCCTGTTCTATCTTCATTGATGGGCGATATGAAATAGTAGCAAATAAATCCTCAGTATCCGCCCATGTCGCATAAACATCACCCGACTGCATGGGCATCATATTTTTTATAGCTTTAACCCCCAGCGCTTGCTCGAGAGATTGAATAAAATCAACTATTTTAATCGGCCTACCATTACCAATGTTAAATACACGATAAGGGGCACTGCTATCAGCTGGAGAACCAGTTGCGCAACGCCAGGCAGAATTTTCAACCGGTATCACGTCCGCTACCCGGATCACACCTTCAGCAATGTCATCTATATATGTGAAATCTCGGCTTAACAGACCATTGTTATATACATCTATTGGCTGTCCAGACAGCATACATTTAGTAAATTTAAATAATGCCATATCCGGCCGTCCCCACGGGCCATAAACTGTGAAAAAACGCAATCCTGTGGTTGGGATACCATACAAATGAGAATATGTGTGCGCCATCAGCTCATTCATTTTTTTTGTCGCTGCATATAACGAAATAGGATGGTCAGTGGGTTCACTCACTCTAAATGGCATTTCCTCATTCATTCCATATACGGAGCTAGAAGATGCATAAACAAGATGCTCAATATGATGATGACGACAACCTTCCAGAATTGTCAAAAATCCGTCTACGTTGCTATCAATATAAGAAAAGGGAGATTCCATTGAATGGCGAACACCGGCTTGAGCGGCAAGATGAATTACTCTGTCAAACTTCTCTTTGGAAAAGAGAGTCAGGATAGATTTTCTATCAGAGACATCCATTTTTACAAACTTGAAGTTAGAAAATGGAGTTAACTGTTCAAGTCTACTTAATTTAAGAGATACCTCATAGTAATCATTTAGGTTATCAATACCTATAACCTGATACCCTTTCAAGCACAGTAGTTCGCACACCTTCGCACCGATAAATCCCGCTGCACCAGTTACAAAATATTTCATACGACATACCTGTTAAAAATTGCTTTTGGTTATACGCTAAGGTGAAATCATTATCTTACTGAGTGCCAATATCCATATGTATATTACAAATATTATAGCTTATGAATATTTATAAGATCATTAATAAAATGCATCTAATTCATTTAAATTTATGATTAGCTTTAATTATTGACTACAAAAAAGTGTCTGACCGCATCAATAATGAATACTTGCTCCGACTCAGTCAGGCTTGCATGTAAAGGTAAACGTAACAGCATTCTAGAAACCGCTGTGGTATTTATATCATCGCCATGAAATCTACCATATCGAATACCAGCCGGACTAGAATGCAGAGGTACAAAGTGTGAGGTAACTTCCACATTAAGATTGCGCATGAATTTAAATAATCCCTGTTGTTCGTCAGGGGATCTTGTTCTTATATGATATATATGAGCATTATGCTCAACATGTGCCGGAACGGCAGGAAGTGTGAGCACTCCAGCATTAGCCAACTCAGATAAACATGTATGATAAAAAAGCCATTTTTTTAATCTAGCATTCGTAATTTCTCTCGCGTTTTGTAATTGCTGCAACAAGACTACAGCTTGAACCTCTGACATTACATAACTAGATGATAAAATTTGCCATGTATATCTATCAACCTCTCCACGCAAAAACCTTGAACGATCAGTTCCTTTCTCCTGAATGATTTCACATATACCATGGTACTTATCTTCGTTTACTAAAAAAGCCCCGCCCTCACCACCGGCATGAATATTTTTAGTATGATGAAAGCTGACGCAGCCAAATTGACCAATTGAACCAAGTGGCCGTCCTTTATATGTTGACATGATACTTTGTGCAGCATCTTCAACCAATACAAGATTATAGCGATTGCATATATCGACTATAGAAGACATTTCTGATGCAACACCGGCATAGTGAACAACCACTACGGCTTTCGTTCTAACTGTAATAGCCTCTTCAATAAGCTGCTCATTTATATTCAAAGTGTCTGGCCTGATATCGACAAATACTAATTTTGCGCCCCTTAAGGCAAAAGCACTTGCAGAGGTAACAAATGTAAAGCTTGGCAGTATTACCTCATCCCCTGGCTGCAAATCCATCGCTAAAGCTGCCATCTCCAAAGATGCACTACAGGATGGCGTTAAAAAAACTCGCCTTGCATTATATATATCTTGTAATAGTTCCTCACATTTTTTTTTATTAACACCGATACCTAAACATTCTCCATCACTTTCAGTGATATGGCCAATATTATTGGGGCGATTATATGGTATCCAACTGCGATATGATTTCATTTCATAATAACCTTAATGTCACTGACAAGATTTGCATAACTTCTTCCTGAATCAGGCCATGTTGTCAGTCTCCAATCAGGACATTGCCCACAAAAAGTATGGCATTTGAAATCGTTATTAAGATGAGCCTCTCGCAGTTCGTTTAAAAATGCTCCCTGCCAAGCAGTTTTTAGCGTTGTCTTCCTGTAATCAATGAAACTGGATGCATACGCCCAATCTGTCGGGCAAAAAGAAAGCTCACCTTTTGGATCCAGGGTCAAACGCTCCCATGGATATAAGCATGGGCGCCTTGACTCATGGGAATGAGCTTCCCCTTGAGCCAACATACCTGCCGCCGAATGTAAATTCCTGATCAGCACTTCATCAGCTCCCTGATTTTTCCAAAAAAGAGAAAAATCATCTACCTCATCTTCATTTCCTGCCTGACGAATAAAACTCACAACAATACGAGTTCTGTATTGCCCTGTCTTGATATGTTCGATCATTCTAATTATATTACGTCGCACTTGCTCAAGACGCCCGCCACGAATCTTCGCATAAGTCTCATCGTTAAAGGCATCAATGCTGACATCAATCATATGAAGGCCACTTTCTAATAACTGTTTTAGTTTTTTCTCATTAAGAACTGTACCATTAGTGGTTAACGTGACAAACGTGCCACTATGCTCGACAGCATACTGGATCATTTCATGTGCATGAGGATGCATAAGTGGCTCACCATTGCTGGTATATCGTATATACTGGCAATGTCCGTCGCTATTGTCTCTTATATCATCGATCAGCTTCTTGTTTAGTTCAGGGTCTAACAATCTTGCGGAATAATGTTCAGACTCTTTAAATTGAGGGTGTGGACAATGTATGCATCTTAAATTACAAATTTCAGCAATATCTACAATGACCTGTGATGGAAACTCCGATGACAGTCGATCATAGAAACCATATTTAGCCATGAGTTCTCCTACTAATAATTTAGTTCGCTATGAACAAAATCACCGCCAGCACATAATAAAGCATCGATAATACTGACGCGGCAATCAAAACCAGGTCCGTTCTGGGGATAGCGAGCATATTCAGGATATTCCATCCAGGCAACACCGATACCCCTTTCTTCAAAGCGCCCGATATCTAAATAATTTTTTGCCGCCGGCCCAGAAAAATAAATACTTGCATCAGCTCTTTCAGCAATGACGATCAGTCTTTCCGTTGCATCGCTAAATCCCCCTCCATTCAAGTAATGACTATCCGTAAAGATGGGGGTGGTGATCCCTAATAAATGCATGATTTTTTTAATAAACATGATATTTATATCAGAGATATACTCAAATTCACGTGCATCTTCATACCATGATTTAATTTCATCTATATATCTATCAAAAAAAAGCGCCTTTTTGTATCGCTCTTTAATTATAGCAAAATGCTTCTGACACCATAGATTATCGACAACTTTTGTGGATGATATTTTCTGATTTCTATCAACATGACATACGGGTATTGTTAACCATACAGCACCCTGTGTGGTCATAATCCTATTGCGGTTACGCCAATCTCTTGTTGTATACTGGACAGAATCAAGAAATATAAATTCGTCCACCCTGTTTATAATATCAAAGTAGCCTATCCAAGGAATATAATTAGATTGAATGATTGCTATCTTTTTATGCAAGTTAGTATGCTCTTAATATTTTTGAACGTGTTAAACCACATGAAATCATCTGTGCTTTAATCTCGGGCCAGTAATCAGAAGCAATAATAACCACATCAAGTTCATTGGTGGCCTCCAGTGTAAATTTTTCTATTGGGGCATTACAAAATATAGCACCGAATTTACTATCGTCATTATCAAAAAAACACTTCACCTTTATTTCCCTGTCAGAAAAAACAAGGTCAGAATGAAGTTTTCCATAGAATTTTTTTGCGCCAGAGCCAGTGCCAAAAATGGCTATTTTAATATTTCTTTTTCTTCCAAATCGATAGTAAAACTCATCTGGCAAATTTCGTTTAAATCGATACGTAAATTTCTCTGAAAATGAACTTTCAAGTAAAAAACCTCTGATTTTCGGCAAAATAACGTCAATATTATGAAACTGTTCAACATAGTTGCAGCAGCTTCTTGATTTATTTTCGAGAAAACCATATTGGAATACATCTTCAAGCATAACATGAATATCATTTCGCTGTGGGGAAGACTCCCCAATTAGCGAGAGATAAAGACTTGAGCCTTCATCAAACTCGTCTGAAGCTTCATCAAGCCACACCCCTTTCACTAGACGACGGTATCCTTTAACACAAGAGTCTATGGCAATCACAGGTAATCCGATCATTGCAAGATGATATGCTGAGGAGCCCATTGCAACACCGAAATGATATTTTTCAGATTCAATTAGGCTGTATATATCAGATTCATTTCTCTTTCCTAAGATACGAATTTCAAGGCGTTCATGCGCAAGCTTTTTATATGATTCAACTTCATCCTCATAGAGAGCATATCCATATCCTATCAAATCAAAAAGTATATGCAGCTGAGGTTTATTGTTAAGAACAACATTCAAGCTGTCAATAAAACTCAAGATGCTTTCATTCTTGAAAAAGTCAAATCTCCCGAGCCAGAGCACCTTCATAAACTCTTCTGGAGCAGAAATATTGTACCGTATCTTTTGTGTTACGGGCTCAACAGGAACAGTGGCAGATGAGTGATGATTAAGTGGAACAGAAAAATACTCAGAATTATATTTACGATATATGTCATTGGGATACCAGATTGCATGTGCTCGATCCAACTTTAATAATAATTGGCGCTGGTAGTGCCAAGTTTCATTAATTAACTTTGGTTTGAATGCACGAGATGCGTTAAATCCAATCCCTGGCTCCCAGATACTCCAAGCTTCTGGATGCAACATCCCAGTCAATATATGAACTCTTTTATTTCCATTGAAGACATGCATAGCCCTATGCAAAACTTCAAAATATGAAGCGAGAACATATATATCTTCCCCAAAAAAATCATCAATAATTTTCTGTCCAAGTGCCCCCAGATACGATTGATTTGAAATAGAAACAAAGAAATCATCCATTTCTGGAATGATATACTTTTTTATCTTTACACTCTTGTTATCCAATAGCCCAAAAAGTGCAGAGTCCTCGTATCCAACTACGGCAACGGAATCACCTAATCCAACAAGATAGTCAATAAATCTACAGTTAAATGTCTCCGCACCACCGACACTCTTATTGAAATCAAAAACAACAATGTTCACGCCGCCCCCACAACCCTGTGTTAACAATACGTCGAATAAAATTCCCAGCCTTAAATAATAACTGATGCGATTAATACCTTTTTTTCAAAAAATGAACAATCTATAACATATAGGAATCTCTAAAAATCAATACACTAGCTCGAACTGGTTCGTCAAGGAAGAATCAAAGGATAAATTTAAAGAGTAATTCATAAAAAATTGGAGACTAAAAACAAAAGGAAAGTAATAAAATAACTTATAATATCTATAGCTATTTATCAGTTTAAAAAAACAACTCTCCCATCAAATTTCATCAATAAAGCACGTCTAATTTCCTCTCGATAGAAATCCGATGCTATATAGACTGGTGAATTAATAGCATCTAAATCCCCCAACGTGTTAACCTTGAAGTCATTCATAGCATGCGAGTGTTCATCAACAATAATATTAATTTTTTTCCTGTGCTTGGAAAATTTTAAAATGGCCTGTCCGATATGACCAGCACCATATAGAAGTACTTCAGAATAACTATTGCTTACCTCATCGAAGATGAGCGTATGATTTAGAACATTATCCGTGAAAGGATATTGAACAACTTGGCTCAACAAATAGATGTCATCAGAGCACAACGCTATCACTTTATCAATAGAAATCAAAGGGTTATATATTATCTGCTGCGGAGAAACAAATTTATCTTCCAGACATTTTCTAGCCACTAGGAAAGCATATTGTTCAGTTGTCTGATGCTCAACGACGTCTGACAATGAGCCAAATGTATACTCACCATCAGTACCTCTCCAACCAAATACTAACTCAACGACTTCATAGTTGTTTGAAAAACAAAGTGAAATGAAAAAATCAACATTATATGTAAAAAGTCCATGTGGGGAATGCTTCATAGGCAAACAATGAATCATTAATCCATTTTTCTTTGTAATGTTATGTATTGACGCAAAAACATTATATTGATTAAAAACATGTTCACTAGTTCCAAGATTAGTTACCACATCATACTGATGAGATAACTCGAGCATCTGACTATTAAAATCGCAAAATATTGTCCCATCATAAACATCCACAGAATCATATTTTAAACCTAGGTTTTCATACATAGATTTTGTAAAATCACCATCCTGATAATTCTTTAATTCTTCATCAATTATCTCTGCCGAGTTTAATGAATAAAACTGCTGGCACCCTAACTCAATTATCGAATTAAAGTTTTCAGGAAAGTGATTCTTCATTTTATTAAACATAGCTGGCGTCATACCCATCACAGAACTCCCGTAACATATAATATGAAGTTATAAGAAAGACTTATCAATTCACGAATGAATTATATTTCACAAACAATGTAAACAAGGCTATAATTTCAACCGCAGTTATAAACTTCAAAAATTCTTCGCCTTTATTATATAGCCATAAAATATATTCATAATAGTGGGCTCGGTCATTATAATTAATATTATTTAATAACTTTTAGCCCAAAGCGTTATCTCACAAATTGAACTCATGGGACTGCAACCAGATCTCAAGCACCAATAAACCCCAAACATGATAGAAGGTCATACCGTCAAACTGGTTATCCAGCAACATCCGCAACCGGTCGGGAGCGATAAACTGATGCAGACAGAGCTGGCCTGAAGAGGCCTGCTGACGCAGTTGCGTAATCGCACTCTGTTTGGCCTGTTGATTGAACGGATCTATGCTGAAACCCTTTTTCGGCCTGTCGATCCATTCCGCCGGCAAGTAGCGTTTGGCCAACTGGCGCAACAGGAACTTACCCTGTCCTTGTGCAATCAACTCTGACTGTGCCAAACCTGCGGCAAACTGAGCTACTTCGGTCGACAGGTAGGGCGTGCGGCACTCAAGGCTGTGCAGCATGCTCATTCGATCTACCTTGGCCAATACCAACGGCAGATAATTGGCAATATCGGCCTCACGAAGGCGATTAAGATACGGGCGGCTATCCATATCGATACGCCTGCGCAGCGCCATCAAGTGATCACCAGTACCGGACGGAATGCGACCGAACAACTGTTCCAACTGGCGATCGGCATACAGCAAGATGCGACCAGAGTAGTACTCCCGCCCAAGATGCCAGCTACGCGCCTGCATCTGTTGCTCTCTGCCCTCGGCGGCGACCAGTGTCTGCAGGTAACGGCCATAACCGCCAAACAGCTCATCCCCCCCGTCACCCGTAATCGCGACGGTGACCTGCTGACGAGCAAGCTGCGAGACCATATAAGTTGGCACACAGGAAGTATCAGCATTGGGCTCATCCATGCGCCGCGCCAGATCACCTACCTGTTCAACAAAAGCCTCTGGACGAAGCAGCTGTTCGGTGTGCTCGGTTCCGAGGAAATCGGCAAAAGCCCGAGCCTCCTCATGTTCGCTCTCCGGCGCCTGTTCAAAACCGATGGAGAAGGTGCGGATCGGCCGTTGCAAACGACGGGTGATCAGGGCCACCGCCGTCGAGGAGTCGACACCACCGGAGAGAAAAGCCCCCACCGGCACATCGGCGACCAAGCGGCGCGATAAAGAACGCAGCAACAGATCCTCAAGCTGGTCAACCTGCTCCTCCAGCGGGCGTGACGGCATATGGTCACCGGCACAGATAAAGTGGAAGTAACGCTCTGCCTGTGAGACAGCCCCTGTCACGGCACGCATCAAGTGCCCCGGCAGCAACTTTCTGGCGTGTTGATACAGGGTGCGTTCCCCGACGGGGTGCTGGAAAGCCAGATAATGGGCGACTGTATCAACCGTAATGCGGGCAGGGAATCCTGGCACCAGGGTCAAAGCCGCCAGCTCGGAGGCAAAGACCAACAAACCGTCAAACTCGGCATAATAGAGTGGCTTCTCGCCAAACGGATCACGCGCCAGCAGCAACTCCCTGCGCTCACGATCATAGTAGGCAAGTGCAAACATCCCCTCGAGCCGGGTCAGAAAGTCAGCACCTTCCCGTACCAGGCCATTGACCAATACCTCGGTATCAGAATGGCCAGTAAATGATATGCCGGCGTCTTTAAGACGCCCCCCCAACTGAAGATGGTTGTAGATCTCCCCATTAAATACGATACAGGCTCGTTGCTGTGCATCATGCATTGGTTGATGCCCGGCAGGCGATACATCCAGAATACTCAATCGACAATGTGCCAGAACACAGCGTCCGTCATCCGACTCCCAAAGCCCCCGGTCGTCAGGCCCTCGATAGGTCATCGCCTCCGCCATTCTATTAGCCTGCTGTTTCAACCACGCAGGATCATGTTGACCATGAATACTCATTATTCCGGCTATACCGCACATTTTATAACTCCCTAAAGGTAAGCCAACACATGATGTCACGCATGAGACATCATAGAATAATCAACTATCATGCGATGGCTTTTCAAGAACGAATAGCACACCAGCGACTTCCAAATCCTCCCATCCCAGTGATGCATACTCATCTGCGAAATCGACAGAGACTTCCTGAATATGCTCTCTATCATTCTTCATATATTTATCTTCAGCAACAATCCTGAAGCCACATTGTAAAAATATCTGTCGATAATCACTATAACGCAGCTGATTACCATGTAAAAAGTGGCCAGCATCACCATAATGGTCACGCCACTCTGACTTGCCTATTGTCAGGAAATCAAGTGGTCGTGAAAAATCCCGGTGGTCTCGGAGGTCAATCCAGTGAAAAGCAAAACCACCTGATGCTAATAGCTCAAATGTCTTGGCTACGAATGAATGAATATCTACAACATGCTCCATTACGGCACACGAATAGCATACATCATATTTTTCATCATCATTGAAATCTTCAAGCTTTATCTCAGGGAAGTAATTTAGTCTAGTGCCATGATGATCATGAAGATGGAATGATTCAACATCATCATTAAATACAATACCATCATTTACCTTACATGGGACATTGAAAAGCCCCATTAAATCTTTAATCATTGAAACATGTTCATTGAAAGGATATTTCCCGCTTAGTCCCGGGAATGGTTCGATCGCGGTCCACTCCCCGCCCCATCGTAATAGACTATATATCTCCACCCCAAGGGAATGACCAGAACCTATATGTAAAAATCGATTTACCGGCTTTGAAATATATTGTTTACGGCATTTCTCGAAATGATTACCAAGTGATATATGATAAAATACACTACCGCTAGTGTTTTTACTTCCTATTATCTCATCCACGAGCTCACGTCCGATTAGCCCTTTCACTTCCTGCTTCTCTCGATCTTTTATTTCACTTTCCTCATCATAAGGAAAGGGTAAATATAAATCATCCAGCCCCAATTTGACGAGTTGAGCACAGATATCTGAGACATGCCTCTGAAGACAAGAGAGAATAATAAAATTTGGCTTATATAGATGAATTTCATCAGGAGAGATAATAGGAAGCTCACCTTTAAACTGACCATGTAAATTTTCGTTATTATCAGCAATAGCCAATATTGAAAATCGTTTAGGAAGTCTTTTTATAAATGAATCACAAACTTCACCAGCACCGAACAAGATAACATCCATATTCCGTCTCCGATTTATTTTTTATTAGTCAGTGCCAGTGTTTTTTCAGCAAGTATACGTGGTGAATAATGCTCACTCATCTTTTCCACCAAACCAACTGATGTTTTCTCTCCACTCCCCATTAATAATGACACTATCTTTTCAACCATCAAACCCCATTCCCCATAGGGAATCAAGTCACAAGAAAACTCTGTCAGTACAGTTTCGCTATTTCCTGGAATATCTGTCGCTACAACAGGACAACCAAGTGCCTGTGCTTCCAAAATAACATTAGACATTCCCTCATGACTGGAGGTGGAAATGAGCAGGCTGGCACAACTTAACCATTCAAAAATATTATCTTTCACACCCACGACATGAATGTTATCGCGGCACGGCTGCTGCGCAATGCAAGCAAGGACCTCTGAGCGCAATGGTCCATCACCGATTAAAATTGCATGGGTTTGAGGAAGTTTGGCAATGACAGAAGCGACAACCTCTATAAAGCGACATGGGGACTTTTCCGGAGACAGTCGCATTATCCCCATCAATATTGGGGCCGATAAATGAATATCTAACTGCTGTAAAGGCTCTTGTCCCTCAACCCGCTTGGCCATGACCGCATTTTTCACTACGGGGATGCTCGATTCAGGCAAATTTAGCCAGCGAGCATACGACTGCGCCCCTGCCATGGAGTTAACACTCAAAACGATTCCTGGCAACTCGGTCATCAGACGATAGTAAGCTGCCAACCTCGACTCATCATAAACGGCCAGGTATTCAGGAAACTCTGAGGGTGCAACACTCCTTCCAGAGATAATGATCTGTTCTACTCCCGCGAAAATTGCGGCCATAGAAGCAATGACATTACCGTCTTCTAGATAGGCGATAACCAGTTTGGGCTGAACACGTTGCATATAGTCATAGGCAGTGAGAATGCCGTGAAGCAGTCCGGGCTCAAAGAAGGGTGCCAATTGATTAGCCAACTGATAGCTATTTTCCTCCTGCTCCAAGTTCGGCCAGCACTCACGGGCAGAAGGCACGAAGTAGAGCTCTACACCATGAGTACGCAAAAGCGCCTCCCAGTGATTAACCTCCAACCCCTTATTCTTCACCGAAATCAAATGCACTTCCCATCCCTGCTGGCGCAATCCGATGGCCAGCAATACCATCTGCCGCTCAGCACCGCCTTTGACCAAGGAGTGGATATATAGCACGACACGCTGCACTACTTGGGGCAGCCGATGTGCTCGACGCTCGCGGATCAACCGCTCAAGCTTTTGCTGCAACATCGCCGATGGCTGGCAGGTTGCCTCAACATAGGGAGTGATATAGGGATAGTCGCCATAATGACCTAGTTGCTCGATAATCTGCCCACCGAATTGCTGTAAATCTGAAAAGATGACAATGACCACCTCCTCTGCTGGGTAATTATTAAGCAGTTCTGGCCCTACAATCGGAATGCCACAGGCGAACTGACCGACTTGAGGACCGTTAAGACCATCGATGATGGCGACGAATGGATAAGGGGATTGGAGCACATGATAATAAAGATTTCCCGCCACCCCCCAGGCAATCGCCTTGCGTTTCCCGGACAGCAGTTCCTGATGCAATAACGCATCAAAAGGCAGGGCATGTTTCATCGACAGATCCAGCATGTGTCGGTTTCCTTGGAATTCAATTCAATGACAATATGGTCACATCTTGGCTGGATATAGTCGCAAAGATGTCTCGTTTTATTTCGTCCACAAAGGAGGCGGACGCGACAATCAGTACAGAACCAGATGGAATTGAGCACTCGGATAATGATATGACGTCATATCCCATCACTTGGTAGTGTCCAAAGTTGGCCTTTTTATCGATCACGCTACGAATATGGATGCTTTTTTTAACCAGTTCCGGTGCCAGACACTCAAAGAATTCTCCCGCTCCATACACTATGACTTCGGTGGCCTGTTGACTTTGCATCAATTCCAGAAGCCTATCGATCGCTTGGGAATGCTTATAACGTGCATCGCGTAAGCCGACAAAATCCATCATCAAATCAGGATCCAGCCGACTCAGGGAACCTTGCGGCCAAGCCAACCAACGCTCACCATAAGACATGTTTTTGCTGAACTTGCGATAGAAGGTTTCTATTCCTTCTGAGTGGATCCGCGCCAACCCGGAGGAATTAATGACTTTGTAACTACGCTCCGAGCCGAAGTTGTCTTCATGCACCAGATTACCCAAATAGTGCACCTCGCTCGATACCGGACATTCGACCAGGCGCTCCATCATGCGCAAAAAAGAGATCCGTTCATTCAAATCAGATTCGGCGATGCCCAGCGATTGGTCCCACAACTGATAAGCATTAACTCCAGCCTCAAAACTCCGGATATTTTGCTGATGCTGGGCACTGTAGCGGACCTCTGCCTGTCGCGGCACAACTTTCCCTTCCGCTGTGCGCCGATACCCCAGTGTGCTCCCTTCCAAACCAACGAGAACAATTTCAAAAATCTCTGGTGAACGGGCAATCTTCTTGATCCCCTTTATGGTATCGTTACGCACCGGAATAAAGGCACTGATCGGCGTGATAACGGAGTTTTTGCTGCCTCTATGGTTACAGTAGAGCAACAGACTGCTCATTGGCTGTTGCAACATGGCCTTGCTAATTTGAGAGGGAATCGTCCCACCGCCACCCAAGTCGACTAGCAGATAGGGAGCATCTCCCGTCAAGCCAACAAAATAATCTCGCATGTCCAGCCTGCTTTGCTGAATACTGCTCTTGATCTGCTCGATATTTTGCTCAAACACTTCAGCCATCAGTTGCAGACCATCTTGCCCATCGATGGCAATTTGATCCAAAAGCGCCAGTGGCGTGTCAAGAAAGGATGCCAACCTGACATCCTGAACACCAAATTCATTGAAAAAGTCACGAACGGTGTAATTGCGGCGCATCAAGGTCTGGGAAACAGCCTCTTCCACTTGGCTATCATCTATCGCGGGCAAATAGGTTGCCTTGCGTGAGGCATAACAGGTCTGACAGCGTATATCTGGGTACTGCTGTGATTGAAAATCGACCTGGCGGTTGATACAGGCAGCAAAGATCCCGCCCTCTCGCATCAGCGACAAAATGTTTTTTACCTGCAGTCGTTTGGCTGACTGCAGAACCCACTTGGCAAATGCCGTCAGGACGGGTCCAAGGATGAAGGCGCCATATGTGTAGAAAAATTGCTCCTCCTCGGAAAGCTGTTGTGGCATCGACAGGACGGCCAGCTTCCTGGCATGTTGCATGGCCGATGGCACATTTACCCGATAAACTTTCTCGTTTTCCAACACCTCAGACAGATTCTCTGGGATATCAAAATGCAATGAAGCCAAACCATGTTGCCGTGCCGACTGCACATCAGCCCTGGGATTGTCACCGATATGCAAAACTTGCTCTGGTTTCAGCTTTATCTGAGTAATTACATGGCTAAAGAGAGCGCCACTCTGCTTGGTCAACCCAACACTTGATGAAACAAACAGATAATTATAAGAAATTTCAGGGCATTTTTCTGAAATACAGTCGCGCAAAAAAACTTCTGGCAAATACATGTCGGAAATAAAAACAATCAGTTTATTTTTACGTTGTGCACGTACCAAAACTTCTTGAATAATCGGGTCTGGATAAAGAACTTCTCGTTCTACTTTCAGCTCTTCAACTTTAAGCACCGCCTTAATTTCATCACTAAAAGGCAGCTGTTCAAAAATATCGTCAAAACTAATTTCTTCACCTGAAATTAGTTTGCGAGCACGAGCTTCAGCCTCGAGGCGGCAAAATCTATAATCTTCTGCCTCTATTGGCAGATTAAGACCTCTATTTAGCAACCGTCTCGCTGCTTCCTCAAAAACCCACGAGGGTTCATCACATGCACGACGCAATAATGTATCAAAAACATCCAATGAAATATGTGTTATTTTATCAATGCAAAGATACTGATCAAGAGCAGTTAGAAACTGGCTATTTTCTAGTAAATCACGCAACTCGGGAGACATCACCGCATAATGACTCATATATACCTACACATGCATCAAAATAAAAGAAATCACATAAAAAACATTCACACTCAAAAACTCGAATACTTTTGCGGAATGAAAATATCTATCTCTGCAATAGATTATATTCATTACTTATTTAAAACGGCAAAACAGGCATCGGAAACCAATCGAGAGAAATTGTTCAGCGCGTTATCCACTGCATCATCCATATCGAAATAGCGATACTCGGCAAGGCGGCCCAAAGCAATCAGTTGCGGGAACTCGGCCAATTCATCGCGGCAAGTCTGATAATGCTGTTTGGCTGCATCGGTAAACAGCGGGTAGTAAGGCTCCAGCCCCTGCCCGGCCACATAGGTGCAGGGGTATTCATAAACGATGCTGGTGCCGGGATGTTGCTGCCCCGTCAGATGCTTGAATTCAGTGATGCGGGTATAGGCCTCTTCATTCGGATAATTGACCGTGGTCACCGGCTGAAATTGAGCTTGCGGCAGATGACAGTGCTCAAAGCGCAGTGAACGGTACGGCAAGCCGTCGTGCCCCGCCGGCATCAGCTGATCCAGCATCCCCGTATAGACCAAGGGCCCGGCAAAGGGCACGCCATCCAGCAGTATCCGTTTCTGTTGCCAATCCAGACAGACGCGGGACCCCATGGGAATGGATAGCCTCACCTCAATCAAGGGGTTCGCCAAGATGCGCTCGAACATGGCGGTATAACCCTGCGCGGGCACCGCCTGCCAGGGATCAATAAAGTAACGGTCATCACGATTGACGACAACCGGCACGCGCGCAGTGACCTCGGGCGAGACCTGCTCTGGCGATACACCCCACTGCTTGCTGGTGTAGTTGACGAAGGCTCGCTCATAGATGAACTGGGCCAGCTCAGCCAGCAGAGGCTCAGCTTCCTGCCGCAGTGCCATGATGGGCACTCTGGCCCCCTCACCAAATCTGGCCTGAAGGGCCTCAATCATGGCCGCTGCCTTCTCCGCCGGAAAGCAGCGTTCAATGCTGGTCAGGTTGAACGGGATGGGCACCAACTGACCATCTATCCGTGACAGCACGCGATGCTCATAAGACAACCACTCGGTGAACTGCGACAGGTAATCCCAGACTTCCTGCTTGTCGGTATGGAACAGGTGTGGCCCATAACGATGGATCAGCACGCCGTGCTCGTCATACGCGTCGAAGCAGTTGCCACCGATATGATCGCGCTGTTCCAGCACCAGCACCTTCCAGCCAAGCTGGCTGGCCATTCGTTCAGCCATGACGGCACCCGAAAGCCCAGCGCCGATGACGATCGCCTGATAGCTCACGCTCTATCTCCAAACAGTTGCTGCATGACACGCGCGGGATGGGCCCGCTCTGCCCATGCCAACTGATGTCGTTCGTCGAAGAACCAACCCGGGGCTAGCCTTGCCACAGCATCGACCGACTGCTCGATAAGCTGAGTGAAGCGCACGACATCATCCTGCCGCAAAAAGTAGAGCGCGGCAGAGTAGTAGTGATGGGCACGCCCCTGAGCAATGATCACGGGATCAGCACCGAATGCCGCCGCATTGTCACAGGCACGCAGCAAATCGCGCAGCGACTGTTCACGACGTTCAGCCGATTTGCGGGTTTGCCCGCCAAAGCTCTGGGTATGGAAGCGATAGCGGCCCAATAATTCGGGGATAAAATCCAGCGTCCCCGGATTGTGGGAGAGGTTCAAGATATGCCAGGGATAATCGAGGATGATCTTGCACCCCTCATCGATAGCGTTCTCCATCCCTTCATAACGGCGAAACATAATGGAACTGGCATTGACGAACACCCCGAAGCGGATTAATGCCTCCCGCGTCATCACTAGTTCGAGATAGCGAGCATTGTAATAATCGCGGGTGAAGAGCTTGATCCGAGCATCGGTCTCATCATCAAACATCTCCGCTTCGTGGTAGCAAAGGGTGCAACCGGAATGCGCGTCCAGATAATCGGCCTGACGCTGCAGCTTGCCCGGCAGGGCCAGATCATCCCCGTCGACATAGGCGATATATTCGCCGTTCGCCTCTCTCAACAAGCGTTTCTGGGTTTTAGCCAACCCCATATTTTGCGCGTTCTGTAGTGCCCGTAGCCGAGGCCACTGTAACGCCAACCGCTGCATAATGGCCCAGGAGTCATCGCTCGAGCCGTCATCAATGGCGATCACCTCGAATTCGAAATTCGTTTTTTGTTCCAGCAGGCTAAGTAGGCAAGGTTCAATGAAGCGCCCGAGGTTGTATACCGGCACCAGTACGCTGATTTTCATAAGGAAACCCAGGGTTTGAGTAAAAAAGAAGCAAAACAAAGAAAATGGACAAGGCTACCGCACGGTCTCTGTCAACCTTTCCTGCCCTTCATCACAATAATTACTGCAAGAGCTGTGCCTGACCAAGCTAATTGATTGATATGACTTGATTTATGTGACCTGGCATCCACTATTCAATGCGGGCAAGCCGACGGCTGCAGGCGGCTAGCATGTCGATGCCGTCCCAGAGCCATTCGAATGCCAGCGCCTGTCCCGGACTTGCCACCCTATCGATACGACAACCTGGCGATACCAGGAGCGCATGCTCAAGCTGCGTTTTATCCGGGCCAGCCCAGACACAGGTCTGCATATCCCAAGGCTGTAGCAGCAACTCATCAAGGTTATCGGCAACAAATTCGGCGACTGTACCTCCTCCGATGTGTGCAAGCCGCAAAGAGGCGGTGGGAGTCAATAAGGTGACGCCAGAAAAGGTGTCCAGCTGCATCTGGCCATCATGGGCGACATTTTGTTGACTATTGATAAGGCGTTCCATCATCAGGGAGGGATTATCTGCAAATGGGGCGAAGATCCCTTCGAGCAGACGACGGCGCAACGTGCTGGCGGGAGTGCCCAACCAGCAAATCGTAGTGGGTGAGGCGCAGGCTTGTTGATTGAAACGGGTAAAGTCTTGTTGCAAAGCCGCGACCACTTGCCGCCACGCAGCAGCATCCAGGTTGGCGAGCCATTGGCTATCCAACACCGCCATGGAGCGGCGATCCGGAAACACGATTTCCTGAGCGCGGGGTGAGAGCGGAATAGCCCGTACCCGGCTGATGGTTTCATCACCTCCCCAGATAATGCGAAGCCGACACCGGGCCGACAGCCAGGCGGTGATGCCCTCGTCGTGGTCATAGCGGATAAAACGGGTACGGGAGGCAATCTCTTGCCACTCGGGCAGAGAGAAGAGCTCGTTCAGGATGGCCAGCATGGCCTCTTGCACCGGGTCGATGCGCGATGAGAGACGTACCACGGACCCATTGCCCATCAGCAGCGCCATGATCCAGGAGTAGAACGCGACGGTCGGCACGTTGGAGGGTACCAGATGAAAAACCATCCCCAAGGGTGCACGCCCTGCCATGCGTTTGCGCTGTACCTCAATCTGGCGCGGCCGCAACCAAAAGCCAAAGGCGGCCAGATCCGGGTTCTCTCGCCCCTCCTTCAGCAGACGTGCAGAGAGCGCAGCCACAAAGTCGCAGATGACGGGCGCAAAGCTTGGCAACGGGCGAGTGACAAAACCTTGCCAACCGCTGACGGGAGCCACGAAGGCGACTTCTGGCCCCGCTTGCCAGATGGCATCTTCTACATCTGATCGGCTCACTGGAAAGTGTCGCTGCATCCCCTCACCTCGGCGCCTTGCTGACGTCCTGATACCTGAAAATAACGGCCACGACGGCCGCAGGGGCAATCATCCTCCCCCAGCAGCACGCCGAGATCCTCGGTCAGCAGGCTGTGGCCAGGATAACTTTGGGGAATGGCAGAGATCACCTGCAGCAAGCCGGGTTGGCCGACCCCGAGCGGTCGATGAGTCAGCGGATCCCGCACCAGCAGATCGGCAAAGAGGGGAGCATGAAGATGGCCATGCTCACACTCGACAAATACCGACCCCACCTGCTCCACCATGCCATAGAAGTTGTGCACCCGACTCAACCCCAACTGTTCATGGCAGCGCAGCTTGAAGGCAGGATTATCTACCGCGAGGTGTTGCAGCTTCTTCCAGCCACCGCTGTGAAAAAGCGTGCCCTGCGTGAGCGGCAGTTGCAGACCGCGCTCACGCAGCGGCTCCAGCAAACATTGCCAGACCATGAAGGTGAAGCCGAACAACAGAACCGGCTGGCCCGCATATTTGTCACAAAAGGCCTCGATGACAGGCCAGTTGGGCCGCATCTGCTCATCGAGGGCATAAGTATGGTCACGGCCAAGGAAGGAGAGCCCCAGCGCACCGGCTCCGCGGGCTGAAAAACCGCTGCGGTTTTGGATAAGAGCTGGTTGCTCCACCAGCAGCATGGGCAGCCGTTGCTTGCCAATGAATTCTTGCAGGATCTTCACCAGCACCTTGCTCTGCAACGCGGCGGTCTCCCTGTCCAGCACGATCCGTGACGGCGTTCCGGTAGTGCCAGAGGAGGTGAGCACCTTGAACACTTCTTCTTGCGGCACACTCTGCCATTGGGCCAATTTGAACAGGCGAGCGGCCAGATAGGGAAGCTCTTGATAGGTCGAGGCCTGACCCCAGCCAAACACCGTCAGAATATTGGCAAAGGCTGGGCACCCCTGCCCATGGCACTGCGTCAATTTATTCAGACGAGCAAGGAGCAGCCCACTTTTTTCCTGTTGGGACAGCCCGAAAACCGGCGCATCAAACAGCCTGTTCATAGCTGCTCCAGCTCTGTTAATAGGGCCGGATAATCAATCTTCATATTGCTGCGTCGTGGCAAATGATGTTGGTAGATACGCACGCTTGATGGTGGCACCATCAGCCAGCGGGCCACCTCCAGCTGTAGTGCGTCACAGGGGCACGCGTCTGCCTCGATGGCTACCAGCAGGCGATCATCGCAGCCGGTCGCGGCGCAGGAATAGCCCCTCCCCTGCAACCAGGTTTCCACTTCAGCCAAGCTCACCCGTTTGCCAAACAGCTTCAGGAAACGGTTGAGTCGCCCGGTCAGATAGAAGCGGCCCGCCTCATCACAACGAGCCAGATCGCCGGTAAAGAGCGCATCCATATCACGCCCACGCGCCAGATCTTCAGGGCGCTCGGCATAGCCAAGCATCACGTTTGGCCCTTCGTAGACCAGCTCCCCCTCCCCGTCAGGAAAGCCGGGCTCATGACGCAGAGAGAGATGCCCGCCCGGTACAGCACGGCCGATGGCATCGGGGGCAATCATCACTTCATCGTGCGCCAACCAGGCGATGCGCGGCGCCGCTTCGGTCTGGCCATACATCACGAAAAAACGACGTCCCAGTGCAGTTGCCTGCTCGGCAAACTGTCTTGCCAGTGCCGGCTCAAGTCGTCCTCCGGCCTGGGTCAGTGTCATCAGGCTGGGATAACGCGCCCAGTCAAAACGCAAGCGGTTTAGCATCTGAAAGGTAAACGGGACCCCCGCCACGCTGGTGACCTGATAGCGATTGACCTCATCCCAGAATTGGCGCTCAAGGGGGCTGGCAGTGCATGAAACCAGAGAGGCGCCAGCCAAAAGATGGCTGTTGAGCACCGACATACCGAAGGAGTAAAAAAGTGGCAACGAGGTGATGGCACGCTCACGCCCGTTCAGCGCCAGGTATTCGGCGATGGCCGCGGCATTGGCATCAAGATTGGTTCGCGACAATCGCACCCATTTGCTGGAACCGGTGCTGCCCGATGTCGGCAGCAGCATGGCCAGCTCAGGGTGAAGTGAAGGCGCATCGCCAAGATGCGCAACTGCCCCATCCTCTAATACCCGCAGACTAACACCAAAGCGCTGGCACTGTTCACTGTGCAACCGGGCATCCTGTGCAGGATCGGCCAGCATGATGGCGTGGCCATCACGCAGGGCCAGCAAGTAGTGCAGCAGATGCAGGGTAGACGTCACAAATGGCAGGTAGACCAAATGGCGGCCAGCAGGATAGGTGGTGGCCAACTGCGCCACACGCCGAGCCAGCTCACCATAACTGAGCCACCCCTCTTGCGGGTCTCGCCAGGCGGGCTCGTCATTGTCGTCAACCAGATGGGTCAGCAAATCAGGCCGGTTCAAATCACCATCCCCCCATCGACCCCAATCACCTGCCCGGTCACATAGCTCGACAAGTCGGACGCGAGAAACAGGGCCACTTTGGCCACTTCATCTGGCGTGCCAATCCGTCCCATGGCGATGCTGGCCACCCGCTCGGCAAACTTCTCTTGCGGGATGGCATGCGCCATATCGGTATCAATAAAACCGGGAGCAATGGCATTGACACGGATCTGGCTGGCAGCCAGCTCCTTGGCCAGTGACTGGGTAATACCGATCACCGCCGCCTTGCTGCCGGCATAGCAACTGAGCCCGGCTGCCCCCACCAGCCCCATCAGGGAGGCGAGATTGATGATGCTACCGCCACCACTGCGCTGCATCATGCGGGCGGCATACTGGCTGCAGTAGATCACGCTAAAGGTATTGTTGCTGAATGTCTTTTGCAGATGGGTCTGGTTCGCCATTCCCAATAACGCCTCTTCCAGCATGCCGGCATTGTTGACCAACACGTCCAGCTGACGAGTCTGAGCAAAAAGCTGCTGAAAAGCCTGCTTGACCGCCGACGGATCAGCCACATCAAAACAGAGAGGCTGGCAAGGCACGCCAAACTCGGTACCAATCGCGGTCACCAGCTGGCTCATGGTCACCTCATCACGGCCTCCCAGCCACAGTTCAGCCCCCTGAGAGGCAAACTGGCGGGCGATGGCAAGACCGATGCCACGCCCGGCACCGGTGATCAACACCCGCTTGCCCTGCAACAGCCCCAGCATCAGAAAGCGACCCCGTACTTGGCCAGGATCTCGCGCGCCTTGCCGACCGAACTCATGTCGATAATGTCATCGGTGTCGAGCAGCACGCCGTAGTTATCCTCCAACTGGGCAATCAGCCCCATGTGGGCGACAGAATCCCACTGCGGGATACTGTTGTAGGCCAGCTCATCGCTGACGCTGCCGATATCGAGACCCAGCGCCTCGGCAAAAACCTGTTCCAATGCGATTGTCATCTGAAAAATCTCCGTAGCCGCTCACGGGCGGCATAGTAATTCGCCGGCAGCAGTTCCAATGCAAAAAATCCGTTCTCTTGTCTTATCTGGCTATAACCCAGTTGTTCATTCAAGCGCAGGGCAGAGCGATTGTTCTCCCGAACCAGGGTGCGGATACAACCGATGTGCAACTCATCAAAACCCTGATCAAGCTGAGATAAGGCAGCAGCGACAGCCAGCATGGGATGCCGCACGGTTGAGTTGCCCAGATAGAGTCCCGCATCGGCGATCGCCTGACCCAGCAGCTCGCCCTGAGACTCACCTTTAAGATTGACGTAGCCCGCTCGCACGTCTTTGCACCAGAGCACCCAGTGCTGCTGATCCCGCCGCTCACGGGTGGCGGTGAACCATTGGCGCTGTTGCCGTGGCGAAATACGCGTCTGGGATACCATCTGCATTCGCACCTCATCCTGATTGCGCCAACGCCGCAAAGCGGGAAGATCCCACGGCGCTATCGGGCGTAGCTCAACGCCATAACTCATCTTCAACGCCATACAGTTTCCATGACTTCCATGACCTGTCTCTCTTATCGACCACACGGCCGCCATTCCGTAGCAAAAATCGATAATACAAGCAGAAAAACCAGTATAATATCAAAAATAATCAAAGAGTTGTCATCGATTATCCTGGCTTTGGCCAGTCATTAATCCAGCAGAGAGAACCCATCATGGCCATCGCCATTATCCCGGCCCGGGGTGGCAGCAAACGCATTCCACGCAAGAATATCCGCCCCTTTTGTGGCCAGCCCATGCTCGCCTATGCCATCCAAGCAGCGCAACAATCAGGCTGTTTCAACAAGGTGGTGGTCTCCACCGATGATGAGGAGATTGCCGAAGTTGCTCGTCAACTGGGCGCGGAAGTACCATTTCTGCGGCCAGCCAACCTCGCCGATGATCACACAGGTACCACCCCTGTGGTGATCGACACCATCCAGCGGCTCGACCAGCTCGGCATCCAAGCAGAGCACTACTGCTGCATCTATGCCACGGTCCCGCTTATTCAAGCCGATGACTTGAAGGCCGCCCATCAGCGACTGATCGCAAGTAATGCTCCCTTTGTCTATACCGTGGCCGAGTTTGGCTTCCCTATTCAGCGCGCCGTGCGCATGGACGAGCAGGGCCGGGTCACCCCCTTCTGGCCGGAGCAGATGGCGAAACGCTCTCAGGATCTGGAGCCTGCCTATCAGGATGCCGGCCAGTTCTACTGGGGCAGCCGTGCGGCCTGGCTGGGAGGGATCAGCCCGGTAGGGGGAGAAGGGATTGGCCATATTCTGCCAAGACACAGGGTGGTCGACATCGACACGCCGGAAGATTGGCACCTGGCCGAACTGCTCTATCAAGTGCTGGCCCAAGATGACGTTTAAGGTTGCCTTCCGGCTCGACGCCGGCACCGAGATTGGGCTGGGTCATCTGATGCGCTGTCTGGCCATCGCCGATCGGCTGAAAACGGCTGGCGCCGAGTGCCACTTCCTCTGCCATCAGCTACCTATGCACCTGTTGCCACTGCTGCACTCCCACCAGCATCACGCTCTCTGTGATCTGGACGATGCAGGCCCCTTGCCCACCTTGCGCCCGGAGTGGCTGGTGTGTGATCACTACCAGATTGATCGGCAAATCGAGCAGACACTGGCAAGTCACTGTGGTCAGTTGCTGGTGATCGACGATCTGGCCGATCGCCCTCATCATGGTCAGTTGCTGCTGGATCAGGGGCCACAGCGCAGCACAGCCGATTACCAGTCACTCGTCCCTGCCGACTGTCGGCTGCTGCTGGGCACCGACTATGCCCTGCTGCGCCCTGCCTATCGCCAGCTAGCACGCCAAAAGGCCAGCCGGTGGCGACATGGCCTCATCTGCTTTGGTGGTGCCGATCCGGCCGGAGCCTGCCTCATCACCCTCAATACGCTGGCTCGACTGCCATGGGCTAAAACCGTCAGCTGGACTCTGGTAGCCGGTGGGGCCAATCCTTTCTGGCCCGAGCTGCAACAAAGGGTTGCCGAACTGCCCGATCTGCCGCTCACCTTGCTGCGTCAGAGCGACCAGATGGCCGACCTGATGAGCCGACACGACTTCGCCATTGGCGCTGCGGGCGGCATGACCTGGGAGCGAGCCTGTCTCGGCATGCCGACCCTGGCGGTGCCCATCGTCGACAATCAGCAGTTCAACGACCAGGTGATCGCCCGCTTCCAGTTGGCCGAGCGGCTGACTCTGAGCGAGCTGGCCGAGCCTGAGCTGCTGCTGCAAGCCCTGCAACGACTTGAATTGCAAGCAGATGACTATCGCTGCCACGGCCAGCAACAGGTGGATGGGCTGGGGCTGGATCGGCTCACCGCCTGGCTGCTACCACAATCCGATTATCAACTGTTGCCAGATGGCCAACAGTGGCAACTACGCCATGATGACCAACTGCTGCTCACCCTGACTCTGGACGGTCAGCATCTGACATGGCAGGCCGCCCGGCCACTTCAACCAGCGGAGTGGCAAGAGCTGGCACATCGCTTGCAAACAATTTTCTCCCAATTTCCCCTCTATCTTGCCGAGCCACCGCAGATAGCGCCCCCTGCCCCCTGGCAGCCGGCGCCGCAAGGCTGGCAACTTGGCACAGGAATCTGAACACAGATGCAGATCGATCATCGCCCCATCAACCAGGAACAGGCCCCCTATGTGATTGCCGAACTGTCGGCCAACCACAATGGCAATCTGGACCGCGCCCTGGCCATCATGACCGCCGCCAAAGCAGCGGGTGCCAGCGCCGTCAAGCTGCAAACCTACCGCCCGGATACCATAACCCTCAAAAGTGATCGACCGGAATTTCAGATCCATGGCGGTTTGTGGGATGGCCACAGCCTCTACGATCTTTATGAGTGGGCACATACCCCGTGGGAGTGGCACCAGGCGCTGTTTGCCAAGGGGCGCGAGCTGGGCCTAACGGTCTTTAGCAGTCCGTTCGACTTCAGTGCGGTGGACTTGCTTGAATCACTTGACTGTCCTGCCTACAAGATCGCCTCCTTCGAGCTGGTGGATCTTCCCCTGATTCGCTACGCCGCCCAGACCGGCAAGCCGCTTATCATGTCCACCGGCATGGCGAACGAGGCCGAGATCTCCGCCGCGGTCGAGATGGCGCTCAAGCATGGCAACGGCCAGCTGGCCCTGCTGCACTGTGTCAGCGGCTATCCGGCGCCGGCAGCCGAGTACAACCTGCGTACCATCCCCATGTTGCGCCAGCGCTTCGGGGTCGAGGTGGGGCTCTCCGATCACACCCTCGGCTCTGCCACCGCCATCGCCGCCACCGCGCTCGGGGCGACCCTCATCGAGAAACACTTCACCCTGGCCCGCGCCGACGGCGGACCGGATTGCGCCTTCTCCATGGAACCGGCCGAGCTCACCGAGCTGGTGGCCTCGGTCAATACCGCCCATGCCGCCCTTGGGGTGGCTGACTACCAGCTCACCGCCAGTGAACAGGGTAACCGTGCATTTCGTCGCTCCCTCTATCTGGTCAAGGAGATGGCCGCCGGCGAGCAGCTCACCGCAGCGCATATCAAGTCGGTGCGCCCCGCCCTCGGCCTGCCCCCGGCCGATTACGATCGGCTCATCGGCAAGCGGGTCAACCGCAGCCTGAGTGCCAATCAACCGCTGAGCTGGGAGTGGATAGACAACGATGAGTGATGATCTCTTCAACCAGCACGGTAGGCTCATCAGCCAGCGCTGGCCCGCCCTCTGGCCCCGCTTGCTGGCACAGGACGTTGAAAGCCTGCCGGCCGAGCTGACCGAAGGTCTCGGCTCCACCCTAAGCCTCCACGGCATACAGCTCACCAGCCGGCACGACCGGGTGAAGGAAGCCGAGCTGCAGGCCGCCAGCCTGCCCGAGCAGCCGGTGCTGCACCTCTACGGCACCGGGCTCGGCGATCTGCCGCGCACCCTGCTGGGGCGCAGTAGCCTCAAGCGGCTGGAAGTGAAGATCATGAATGGCGCCCTGTTTGCCCTTGTACTGCGGCTGCTAGACCAGCAGGACTGGCTGACGGACCCCAGGGTCGAGCTGATGATGGCCGGCGACGAAGGGGAGGTGCGGCTGCCCTTCTTCGCCCTGCCGCCCGAGCTGCTGCTGGTGGAAGATGCTGCCGCCCGCATCCGCGACCGGCTGGTGAGTGAAATCGATTTGCCGTTCGCCCGGGCCAGGTTCGACGCCGAGCACCCCGACATCACCCGGCGGCTGGCGGAAAACCGCGATCTGCTGGCCGGCGACGGCGATGTGGCCTCCCTGTTCGGTCTGGCTCAGGGCAAGCAGGCGCTGATCGTGGCGAGTGGCCCAACCCTGCAGCACAACCTGGCCACCCTGCAGGCCCAGTTGCAGCGCCGTCGGCAGGACTATCTTCTGATTAGCGTCGATACCGCGCTGGCGTTTTTGCTCAGCCACGGTATCCGGCCCGACATCGTCGTCACCATCGATGACGCCATCCACGGCAACCGGCTGCCCGCCGCCCAGTCGGCCCAGACCACCCTGGTCTATTACCCCACGGTTCCCACGGCAGCCCTGCTGGCCTGGCAGGGGCCACGCATGACCGCCTACTCCCGCAGCCCCATGTATCAGCAGCTGCGACAGACGATCCCCAAGGGCGTGCTGCACTCGGGCGGCAGCGTCATTCATCCCGCCGTGGATCTCGCCGTGCAGATGGGTTGCCGCCAGGTCATCCTGCTGGGCACTGACTTCGCCTTTCCCGGCGAGCTCACCCACTCGGGCTGGGCCGACGGTGCGCTCGGCCCCAGCGCCGCGCTGGCCCTCAGCTGGGCCCTCGACGGCCATAGCCGGCGGGTCAAGACCAATCCAAACTTTTCCGCCTACCGCACCGAGCTCGAGCGCTACATAGCGCGCCACACCGATGTGCAGTTCTGGAACTGCAGCCGGGAAGGGGCGGAAATCGCCGGCTGCCGCTATCACCCGGAGTACGTGCAATGAAAAACGGCCAGATCACCCGCCTCACCGCCCTGGCGCACCAGTTTCGGCTGGGGCAGTCGGTTGCAGCGAGTCAGGCATTGCCGGAACTGCTGCAAGAGGTGCTCACCGAGCAGGGCAACCTGCCACCCGGACTGGTAGCCGCACTGCTGCAGTGCCAGGAGCGCCAGGACTGGCTGGGGCTGGCCGATTACCTCGAATATGAAGTGGTGCACTGCCTGTCGACCCCGGCCGGCGACACCACCACAGGAGACCACTGATGATCAAGGCCATTTCCAACGCCTCCGAGCAGGAGCTGTCACGCCGCCAGACCTTCAGCGAGTTGCTGCACGCCAGCCCGCTGCCCGCGGCCGAGCTGCAGAACAACCTGGGCCTCTACCTCAAGCGCCAGTCGCTCTCCCGCATCCTGTTCATGCACGAGCTGTATCAGAAGATCGTGCCGGTCCACGGCGTCATCATGGATTTCGGTACCCGCTGGGGTCAGAACCTGGCGCTTTTCTCCTCGTTTCGCGGCATGTATGAGCCCTACAACTACAACCGCAAGTTGGTGGGATTCGATACCTTCAGCGGCTTCCCTTCCCACGCTCCGCAAGATGGCAGTGATGCCGCAATCCAGCCCGGTGCCTACGGGGTGACGCCGGGCTATGAGCAGCATCTGGCCCAACTGCTCGCCGCCCATGAGGCGGAAAGCCCGCTGGACCATATCGTCAAGCATGAGCTGGTGAAGGGGGATGTGACCGAGACGCTGCCGGCCTATCTGGCTCGTCAGCCGGAAACAATGATAGCGCTGGCCTATTTTGACTTTGATCTCTACGAGCCGACCCGCCGCTGCCTCGAGCTCATCAAGCCGCACCTGACCAAGGGGTCGGTGCTGGCATTCGATGAGCTCAACTGGCCCGCCTTTCCGGGGGAGACTCTGGCCCTCAAGGAGGTGCTGGGGCTGGATCGCTACGCCATCCGTCGCACCCCGCACAACCCGGGACCAGCCTATCTGGTGATCGAGTAGTCCGGTTGCGGGCTGAGACGACGCAGCAGCCCGGCCTCCAGCAGCATCCGCGCCAGCGGCTCCACCCGCCAGAACGGCGCCCCTATGGTCTCGGCGATCTCGAACAGGGTCAGCTTGCCGTCGCTGTAGGCCAGCAGATTCATCATCTCCCTCACTTGCCAGCCCGAATAGCGGGTCGACAAATCCGGGTAGAGCCCCCGCTTGCCGAGCTGGGGTTCGCCCAGCACAGTGACCTCGCAGCGCTCGTCCAGCTCCAGACACTCGATGGCACGGCGCAGCGCCATGAAGCCGCCGGCCAGACCGGCCGACGTCACCAGCGAGAGGTCATCGAGCGAGGTGTGGTACTCGGCATAACAGCCGTATCGACTGCGCATCACAGAAGTGACCGGCAGATCGATGCCGGGCGCGCACAGCTGCCGCTCGTTGGATCCCCGCTCCAGGAAGCTGTAAGCCTTGTAGCCCGGCGCCAGATGACCCAGCACATGGCGACCGATGCGATCCGCCAACGTGTTGCCCTGGCGTGAGGGCAGGAAGGAGTAGCTGCGGTCATCGCCAAGACAGGTCAGGTTGAAGCCGGCCAAGGTGCGCTGCTTGAGCTGGTCCAGATGACGGGAGAGATAGACGATGGCCCCCAGGGTTTCAGGCACCAGCATCAGCCGGTAGCTGTAGCGACGTGTGGGCAGTGACGCAAGCCAGGCCATCAGGAATACACCGACACAGGGGCCGGAGAGCTCGTTGTTGGCCATGGAGGGGTGGCAGGTGTAGCTCGACAGCAGGATCTCCTGCTCGCTCTCCCCCGGCAGCACCCAGTCACCATAGGTGAGCGAGCCCGGGGCCAGGGTGGCATCGATCACCACCTGATATTCTCCCTCCGGCAGCGCTTCACGCAGCCGATGGGGCAGACAGAAGCCCCAGCGGCGCTTGTAGTAGGAGGTCACATAGGGAATGGCATCCGGCTGCTCGGGCAGAGAGTGGAGATGGGGCTGCAGCTCGGCAAGCGAGAGGGTGCAGCGCACCGGCTCCGAGTAACCGACCAGATGCAGGTTGTGATCCTGGAAGTCCACCACTCTGCGTCCATCCGGCCCCACTATGTAGGCTTCCCGCACGTTCCACTCGTCAGGCACTGTCCAGTCGAAGCACTCGGTGCCGCTGGCCACTTCATGGATCCGCAGCTCGGGCAGGCAGTGCTCGCGCCACAGGGCCAGCGACTGCCGAACCCCGTCCCCGGTCAGGCTGCGATTGAGCGGAAACAGCAGGGTGAGCAGCCGATGCAGCTGTTCACCGACTTGTGCCTGGTCGTCCCAGTCGGTGGGCAGATAGCCGCTCTTGGGTGAAAAACTCATGGGGTGGGTGCCTCGATCAATTCGACAATGTGGCCAAGGGGGCTCAGGAAAAACTGGACGTGGGCGCCGCCAAACGCGATGGCTGGCTGGCTGGGCCCGAGGGGAAGATGACGCTGGGCCCGCAGTTTTTCGGCAGCCATTGCCAGGTCTGCCACCTCATAGGCCAGATGATTGAGCAGGTTATGACGGGTTCGTAGCGCCTGACTGACGGGGCTATCATCACTGGCAGGTGCAATCAGTTCATAGCAAATCCCCGCATCATCATAGGCAAAACAGATATGCACCCGCTGCAACGGATCGAGCACCGGCTCGCTAAAGCGGGAAAGCCCGAGGGTCTCGCAACAATAACGTACGCCAAGATCCAGTTCGGCCACCACCAGTCCAATATGGTGCAGTTTCATCTCCCCTCCCTGATAAGCGCATGGGGATGGACAGCGATCAGCTCTTTTGCCACCGCGGCAAAGTCGGCGCAGCGAACGGCCCAGACTGGTAAACGGCCAAATAACCCCTGGTGCCATTTGTCCTGATTTTTAAGGGCTTCAACCAGACGGGAAAGATCTATCTCGCTGGCCAGATCGAGTCTTCGCACAAAGTAGTCACAATGCCAGGGGCGCACCATTCCCTGCTCGCGGACATCACCCTCAAAGCGTTTCATAAAGCGATAATCGACACCTAGTTGCTGCTCGACATAGTGGGTGAAGGTAATGCGATCGGGATGACAGGCAAAACCGGCAATCCAGCCATCGTGAGCCGCCAACCAGGCGAAGGGGCTCTCTTCACCAAAGCAGTCATGACCCCCTGCTGCAACCACCTGGTCACGCCCCGCGCCCCATACCGCAACGCTGAAGATGGGATCGCGGGTCCGCGCAACCCCTGGCAGAGTGCGAAACTGCTCCGTCATCAACCCGACTTCACTGGGGGATGTCGCCCTGTCGAAACAGCTCTGGCGAGTCAGGCTATACGTGAATGTTGGCACCAGCAGAGTGCCCTCGTTTCCAAGCCACTCCTGCATCCCCAACCAAAAAGCATGCATGCCGGCTTCATTGCCCCGTCCAGGAAACTGGGCCACAGCCATGGCGTCAGTGTGAACCATGATAGCGCTCCCTCGTGCGATCCCAAGGGAGCCAAGAACATGAGAGAGAGCTTCAATCACAGCACAAGACCACGCCGCAACAGCGCATCACGAATGTCCTGAAGTTGCTTCATCTTCGCCAGCTCTTCAGGCTCGAAGCGTACCGAGAACGTCTGCTCAACCAGCAGCAGAAAATTGAAATGACCAAGCGAATCCCATTCCGGAAAGGCCCCAAGTCCCAACTGATAGTCGCCTCGCGTGACGGTTGCAGAAGGAAACTGCTGTTCCAACAAAGTGAAGAGATCAGTCATGGTGATAAAACTCCAAAAAAGGCAAATTCAGCTGTTCGAGCGCCAGACTATGGTAATGCTCATGGGAAAAACGGGCGGGATCCGGATTATCACAGGGGGTCAACGGCAGGGATGCCAACCATGTCAGCGCAGGTTCATTACGTGCACAACGATTCGAGCCAATAACCAGACGCTCGATCCCCGCCTCGCGCAATGCAGCCGAGACGCTATCCAGTAACCAATATTCGAGTCCTCTGGACAACACTCTGCAACTCAGAGCCAGCGTATCGAGCAATGCCAGTTTGGGCGTGATGTTTATGATCAGCACCAAGCCAACCAAGCCATGATCGGCAAAGCGATCCTGCAACGACACTAGCCAGCACCAGCCAGACTGCGCCAGCCGTTTGAGCTCGCTCGCCTCATATCGCAGACAGGAGAGATTAAACTGGTTGGTTTTATGGATGATCTGCTCGGCACGAGCAAGGTTATCCACCGCCAACGGCTGTATCGCCGCACGCAACGACAAGGAGGCGAGAAAATGTTGTTCACTGCCAACCTCGCTACGTAACCGGGCGGCGTCTGCCAATGCCAGATAGGAGGCTTGACGAAGAGCATCATCACCACTGAATATGCGCGAGAACCCCCCATAAGTGAGCAAGGTTGTAGGCCATGCCCAAATATCTACTGGTGGTTCAATGACATCGACTTGTGGCAGGGCATGGCGAACTTCAGCCCTTTCCAGGGGGGAATCATCCCAGAAGACCAAGGCCTCAAGCCCCAGATTGAGGCTGGCAGCAATATGTCGCAAACCTTGAGATTTAGAGCCCCAACCAATGGCAGATGCTGCAATATTTCGCCTTTTGAGTCTCATGGCGCCATGCTGCTCAAACACCAGCCAAACATCTGCAGGCTCGTTTTTAGAGCACAATGCCAACAACACGCCGCGCTGATACCAGTAGAGCGCCGCATCCTGAAACGACTGATAGAGTTTGCCGAGACCGTCCTGACCAAGGTAAAGGCCAGTCAACCCCTCTTCACCCACTACCCCCCCCCACAGGGTATTGTCACAATCGAGCACCAGCACCTTGCGTATTGGCGCCTGATCAAGCATCCAACGCGCGGCAATCCAGTCGGCAAGGCTGGTCAAGCCGTGCATCGAGAGAGGACAAGAAAGAAGGTAACGATTACGCTCGTCCACACAATGGGCTCGCCCCTGCTCAGAGAGCCAGCGACCCAGCCCCAAATCCCTAATGTGGTGACGTGCAAGCGCTCGGGTAAAGCAGACATCCAGCTGCATCATCCAGGGATGAAGAGCGCTACTCACACCACCGCCTTGCAGTGAACAGGCACCAAGATAAAGATGAGGGAGCCCCCGCAGTGGCGAGAGCAATGCTTCCAACCAGGTGTCGATGGTCTCGGACAATGCGGGTTCAGCCAAGGTGTACCAATGCTGGCATTCGCTGTCGGTCAGCAGTTGCTCCCAAAACCAGAGCACCAGATGTCCGTCACAAGCGGCCATCGGCTGCCATTGACCTTGAGGGCAAAATTGCAACTGTGCATGTCGGGCCAAAGGAGCCCATGCCACATTACCGGGCATGAGAAATGCGGTGGATGCCAGGGAAAGGGTGGCCATATATGCACCTGAAAGGATTAAATACTTCTATATCATACTGTTAGGGAATGGAGATGAACAGAGTCATCCCCATCCGATTCAAGGACTAGCGCTTGAACACATCCAGGCCGGTAAAATAGGTGGTATCATGGCCATCGAACGCATCGGCATACATCACTTTGCTATCCTCGAAGAATAACTCCAGAATTGCCTGCGCCTCTTTTATCTTGCCCGCCAGCACCTCGGGTTCTGCTGTCACCTGCGCCATCATTAGGCTGATGATATTGGCGTAGAAATAGTTAATTGAACCAATCAACACACGATAGAGATGTGATTCGCGGCTCATCAGCAGATAGAGCAGATAGTCGTGATGGCGTTGCATCATGGCCAATACCGCATTGTGTTCACAGGCTACCTGGCGCCAGTCATCGCGCAACTTGTCTACCAGCTCAACGAACAGCGGCACCTGCAATGCAGCAGCGAAATCAACGCTGCTCATGTCAAAGGACTGGAAACAAGTGGCCATCACTTCATCCATGAGCGGGATTTTGTCGAGTACCGGCCATTCAGGTTGCAACGATTCAACACGACGAGGGATTGCCCCTTCTATATAAGCGCCGTCACTACTGTTGACGCACTGCATCTCGGGATAATCACGCAATACACTGGCCATATTGTGAATGGCTAGCCCAAACAGATGATTGATACGCACTTCGTCGCCAAAGTTACCCGGTGCCGGGAAAGTATCCTTTAAATTTTCCTCGTATTTCGCCTCTTGCTTGTCGTTGTAATAGAGACTCAGGCTGGAGTGATGCTGTCCGGCTGTTTTATAGCCATTGTCGATACCAAACAAATACACCTGCTTGAAACCAAGCAAGGCCGCATAATTGAGGCCGGTATTGCCGACGAACGGGTTGGAAAATTCAATGGTATCGTACTCAAATGCCTGACCAAACGCGCTAATCAGCATGGAGAACATCGGCTCGTTGGGCTTGAACGCCAACCCTGTTTTACGAAAGAAGCGCTTGCATTCAGGGTGAATGACATCAACGCTCAGAAACACGGTGTCCTTGATAAAGTCATCGGCATTGAGAATGCTCAGAAAATCGGCTGAGCTCTTGGTGCGCTCTACTGCAACGTAGATATCCGGTTTTACGCCAGCTTTGTAGAGTGCACTGACCGCAGTACCGCAGGCGATAATGATTGCCTGCTGCTGATGCTGCCGGATGAACTCGATGCTCTGATCCAGCGAGGGGCCATTGCCAACCACAAAGACAGGGATCTGCTCGAAGGCACGGCTATCGCGCCACCGTTTCAGAAAGGGGGTGCCGTCTTGCAGATGGGTGTGGCTATGGGCAAGTGCATAGATGTTGTCATCAAAGAACCCCCACCCCGTTTTGAGCAGATAGAACTCCCTTTCCACCTGTGTTATCAAGGCGTGCAGCTTGGGGGAATGGTAATGACAGAACGAGAAATAGCTTGCCGACCAGAATGCCCCCTTGCGATGCAGCGCCTCCATCATGTCAGCGACCAGCAATCGCTCGTCAACACCGATAAAGAGGTGCAGACTGATCGACTCCTCCTCCATGTAGGCGAGCAGCTGATGCCAATCAAAACAGAAGAGCGAGGCGTAAAACATGTCAAGATCAGGCTCGAAAGCAAACAGATTCTTGATCTTGCACTGTTCATACAAGCAACCGAGCTGGTAGCCCAAACCAATGCCATACATCAGTGCCAGAGGAATATCGGTATGTAATGCTGCCTTTAGACGCAACCCTTCCAGAGCTGACTTCTCTTTTAATTTGGAGATTTCATTGTTGTATTTGATATGGATTTGGCCATCGATATACCACTGGGGCACAAAATCGATGCACTGCAAGACACTGTGTTCAATGACCTCGGAAATCTGCGACTGAACCTCGCTAAATGGATCATCCCCATAAAGCGAGATACCCTCGTCGAGCCACAGAATATTGGGAACGCCGTTTTCATTACAGAAGAAACGAAAAGGCCTGGCAGGCTGGTACTCCTTGAAAAAGTCATGAATGGCGGGCATGTATTTGGCAAACGCAGCCATATTGAGTTCATAACGAACGGGGAGTACTTCCAGCATGGCGGCCTCCTGCTGCTTTTGCAGAGCCAGGCGTGCCAGTTCACTTTCTACATCATGAATCTTGTGATGGATATCCATGTCAGACTAACCTGCATTCAGCTTGTAAAGACCGGATGCACGTCCGGCCTGGGAGAATTGTCGTAATTGTGCTTCAGCCTGCTGCTTTTCCTGACCCACCCAATCATAAATAAGCTGGAACTGCATCAGTGCCTGCCGCTGTTCCACATTGAGAGTCTCTCCCCAAGGCAGTGACCCGAATACCTCTTCCAGAGCATGCAGATAAAGTTCAGCCAGCTGTTCTGCTGCAACCAGCTCACCTTGCACCAGTAGAGACTGCAACTGCTCGCCCTGTCTCATCAAGGCAGACACAGAAGTACTATTGACCTCATTCATGCCGGTCTGCCTACCTTTTGCTGTGCCAGCGCCTTGTCTCGCTCATCGACAGGGATGGCATCCCAACCGCTCTTGACCGTCAGCATCAGGTTCATCACTTCATCAATGGCGCCTACATCCATGTCACGGCTGGCATCCATCATGCGCACTTTCATATAGTCATAAAGTGCGAACAGGTCTTCGGGGACCTTGCCATAAGAGAGATCAAGTGAATCTTGCAGACCATTGATAATGGCCAGCGTCTTGGAGATAGATTGGGACTTACCCTCGAAATCGCGACGCTCGACTGCACCGCGAGCCTGAGCGAGACGTTCGAGACACCCTTGCATCAATAACTGGATCACGCGATAGGGATCCGCCACTGCCAGCTCAGACTGCAAACTCTGGGTTGTATAGGCCTTGATCGTTTTTCGATACATACGAGACTCAGCTCCTGACTACAAATTAACTGGTTTTGTTGTTGGTATTGAGCAGGTTGAGATAGGAGGCAGATTTGTTCATCTTGGCCAGCAAGGTATCCAGACTGCCGTAGCGTGCCCTCAACGTCTCTTCATACTTGGTGAGCTGCGCCGCGACATCTGCTTGTTTGCGGTTGACATCACGCAGATCAGAATTGAGTGTCTCTTCCCGCTTGGCAAGCAGTCCCCCTGTCTTGGAGTAGGTCTCAAGCTGGCTGGCCAACTTGCCAGCAACACCGTCCTTGCCACCAAATACAGCCACTACCTGGTCGAAGTTCTTCTCGACCGCTTCATCGAATTTCGTCGAATCAAGTGAGAGCACTCCCTTGTTGTCCATCTTGACCCCCAACTGAAAGATGGTAGAGAAGGTCGAAGAGTTGTTAGAAGGCTCGGTGACGGTGCCACTCATCAGGTTGGTCACAGCCTTGGTCGTCGCATCCCCCGCCAGGGCTCCACCATCATTCTGGCTGACACCGGCCACGATAGAGCTGCGTTTGCCCAGATCGGTGCTCTTCTTCACCAGAGCGTTATAGCCATCGATGAAGCTCTGCACCATGGTCTTGATGCCAGCCTTGTCTGTCGTCACATCCACTCTGTTTGGCTTGTAAGTGGTCGTCACGGTACCATCACTCGGGTTCGTGGTAGTGGTGCTCTCCGACTCTTTCAACACCGTAATCTTGAGACCCACAATGGTGCCATCAAAGGTGTTGGTCGCACTGGTCAATTTATTGCCATCCACGCTTATCTCGGCATCACGGGCTTGTTGCTTCTGGGTCAGCTTGGAGATGAAATTGTCAGTCAGTTCAGGTGTACTGCCGGTTATCTGCAGATCTTTACCTGTTCCACTGACACCGGAGTCAATCACAAGGGCCGCCTTGCCATCGGAGGTATTCATGATATTGACGCTAAGACCAAAGTTGTCACTATCATTGTTGATCCGCTTGCGAATGGACTGGAGTGAATCCCCTGCTTTAACATCCACATCAAAGGTCTTGTCACCTGCCTTGAATGTCAGGGTGCCATCTTGAGTGATCATGGGCGTGGTCGAAGAGGCGAAACTACCTTCAAATTTGCTGGTCTTCGCCAATTTTTCGACACTGATGTCATATTGCCCGTTGGAAGCGCCACTCTTGCTCTCCACCTTGAGAACCGGATTATCTTTATCCTGGGTGATGTTTATCGCACGTTTGTTAAACGCATCATCCTTTGACATAGCCTGCAGAGTGGTGACAAAAGTCGCGATCGCTGACTTCAGCTGGCCTACCCCTGAGAGAGTGATCTGGGCGTTGGTCTTTTTGGTGGTAATTGGCTGCAACAGCTGCGCCTTCTTGGCATCAACACTTGCAGCAATGACAGACTCCAAGTCCAGTCCAGAGCCCGCACCAGCAGACGTAATTGTGGCCATACTCACTCTCCTCGCAAACGTAACTATTAAATCTCTTTATCAAGCAATAACCCGACTCGAGAGCCACCGCCAATCACATCACCTTCGCGCAGAGCCTGGATTCGTTTGCTGATAGCCAGCAACTCTTCGCTTGGTATCTGACGGATCATTGATTTGGTATCGGCATCCATTACCTTGATAACAACCTGCTCTAGTTCCTTTTCAACACTGAAATTGACGGTCCATCCTTGCAACTGACTGAACTCTTGCAAGTTTTGTACCCCTTTCTCAATTTCCTTGTCTGAAATCTTCGGCTTGCCAGCCCTCTCCTGCTCAGGCAGCACCTGTTGCTTTTCCATGTCCTTTGCCGTCCCCCGCTGCTCTTCTGCTGTGCCAGATAGCACTTGAGCGGCCGACTGGCCGCTCTTGCTACTTGACTGAAGAGAAGAAGGAGTGACCGATGACGGAATTCCAATTTCATTGGCCATATCGTCGCTCCTTTTTTATCTCATCACAGCCTGTTAACCCAGCAGGGACAGGGCTGATTGCGGTCTTTGGTTGGCTTGAGCCAGGATGCTGGAAGCAGCCTGTTGCAGAATGTTCTGCTTGGTCAGGTTGGCTGTCTCGGTCGCAAAGTCTGCGTCACGGATACGGGAACGTGCTGCGCTCAGGTTTTCAGAGACGTTGGACTGGTTGCGAATGGTGGAGTCAAACCGGTTCTGCACCGCACCCAGCTCTGCCCGTTTGCTGTCCACAGCCTTGATCATGAAATCAAGGTTGGCCATGGCCAGCTGGGCAGCACTGGCAGAGCTGATGCTGCTGACGCTGGTAGAGGTTACTGCAGATGTTCCCTTGGTCACGGTATAGGGCTCGCCAGAGGCACTGGTAGCAACGGTCGCGCTTCCCTTGGTTGATGCCGCAATCCCACTGATGGTAAAGGCGGAAGTCATCTTGAAGGTGATAGTCTGACCAGCATCCGCCCCCACCTGGAACGACCCCTTGTAGTTGCCATCCAGCAGCTTCTGGCCACCGAAAGTGGTGTCGTTGGAGATACGGTTGATCTCTGTAGTCAGTTGGTCAAACTCTTGCTGCAATGCAGTACGGTCATCGGTGTTGTTGGAACCGTTAGCAGATTGCTGTGCCAGCGTGCGCATACGCTGCAGCATACTGGTCACTTCATCCATGGCCCCTTCAGCCGTTTGAGCAACCGAGATACCATCGTTGGCGTTGCGGTTACCTTGATCCAAACCGTTGATCTGGGAAGTCAAACGGTTGGAGATCTGCAAACCGGCAGCATCATCTTTGGCAGTGTTGATACGAAGTCCCGATGCCAGTCTGGTGTAAGAGGTATCCAGAGACTTGTTGGTATTCATCAGGTTACGCTGGGCGTTCAGTGATGAAGTATTCGTGTTGATATACATGGCCATAAAATATTCTCCCGAAGAACATGCGACTGCGGGTTGCGCCGTCAAAGCGGCGTCCCACCGTTAGAAGAACAGGTTGAACGAGCCTGAGTCTTCTGGCGGGTGTCTGTTTGAACGGACAGGTCACCCGCAGTAGTGCAAACGTTGGATTCCGAACACCCCTCGATTGCTTCACCTTGTTTAACGGCAGTGCAGAGGCAAGCTTTAGGAAAATTGTTGCCTAACGCGGCAATTTTTCTCCGGTACATGGCAAGGAAAGCGAGATGGCAAACATAGTGCAAGACGTAATAGAGGGGTTGCAGGATGGTGTGACAGGATTATTTTTGTGGCACGATTTGTGCTTAAGTTGGGTAGAGTGACGTCGATTTGACGACACAATAAAAAGAGGCCGGTAAACCGGCCTAAAGATGAGCATATGCTCAGGAGAATATGACCAAGCGTGACAGAACTGAACAGCTGGACAACACTTGGCATTACTAGTAGAGAATTATATCTCTCCCGATAGAACAGAGTGCGAACCGAACACCCCTTTGTTCCATCTCTTGACCAGGGCGGCCTGAACAACCGCCCTGTTTTCTTTTGTTAGCCTTGCAGCAGCGAAAGAGCTGACTGGGGGCGCTGGTTCGCCTGGGCCAGTATGGTTGATGCGGCCTGTTGCAAGATATTCTGCTTGGTCAGGTTTGCAGTCTCGGTGGCGAAGTCTGCATCACGGATACGTGAGCGTGCAGCACTAACGTTTTCGGAGACGTTCGCCTGGTTGCGAATGGTCGAGTCAAACCGGTTTTGTACCGCCCCCAGTTCAGCACGCTTGCTGTCCACCACCTTTATCATGTAATCCAGGTTGGCCATAGCCGACTGGGCCGAGCTTGCAGCTGTAATGGTCGACATACTGGTAGATGTGACCGGCGTTCCTGCTGTCTTCGTGATGTTATACGGCTCGCCCGAGGTCGTGGTTGCCACTGTCGCACTACCACTGGTGGCAGAGGCCATGCCCGAGATAGTAAAGGCGGTCGTCATCCGGAAGGTGATGGTCTGCCCTGCGTCTGCCCCCACCTGGAAGGTGCCCACATAGCCGCCATTAAGCAGGTTCTGACCACCAAACGTGGTATCTTTGGCTACCCGGTCAATTTCAGTCATCAACTGGGTATACTCTTGCTGCAGCGCAGTACGGTCATCAGTGTTATTGGAACCGTTGGCTGACTGTTGAGCCAGCGTACGCATCCGTTGCAGCATGGAGGTAATTTCATCCATTGCCCCTTCGGCAGTTTGGGCAACAGAGATACCGTCATTGGCATTACGGTTACCTTGATCCAGACCGTTGATCTGGGAGGTCAAACGGTTGGCAATTTGCAGGCCGGCGGCATCGTCTTTGGCGCTGTTGATACGCAGACCGGATGCCAGTCGAGTGTAGGATGTATCCAGTGATTTGGTCGTGTTCATCAGGTTACGCTGAGCGTTGAGTGATGAAACGTTAGTGTTGATATAAAGGCCCATGACTATTCTCCTAAGCTATTAAATTTACTCTTCTATTTGCTCTGGCTTTATTATTTTCTGTGCCCGATGCGTCTTATTTAACGGCCCGTTTTTCGATGTCTTTAGCATTTTTTTCAACGCTTCATCACGTTAACGCCGCTTACCCTATATATCGACAGGTCGGGGATAAACTTAAGGAAAAAAACGCCCACTAAAACGTGGCAGAAACTCATCGCGCCCCTCCTCCAACAAGGAGGTAAACAGGCACACTCGAGCCCCTCCTTGTCCATGATGCGAGAAAAAAGCGGTGTCGACTCTCAATTTTGTCGAGCACAGTTGGCGATTGGGCTCTCCAGCCCCTAAAATCGCAGCCCCATCAACAATTTGGCGTGAGTTGTTTTCCATGCAGACACTGGTTGAGCAGATTGTTTACATCAGCGATATGTTTGGTACTGCGGTATTCGCGTTTTCAGGGGTTCTGGTGGCGGGCCGGCTCAGAATGGACGGATTTGGCGTCATGGTGTTGGCGGCAGTCACCGCCATCGGCGGTGGTACCATCCGCGACATGATCCTGGGAGCAACCCCGGTGTTCTGGGTTCGCGATCCTCTCTATATCTGGGTGGTCATTGCAACGGCGCTGATCGGGATGTGGATGGTCAAACTGCCCCGCAGAATGCCCTGGTATGTACTGCCCGTCGCGGATGCCTTCGGGTTGGCCCTCTTTACGGTGATTGGGGCGCAAAAAGCCCTCAACTTCGGTACCCCGGGACTGATCGCTGTGCTGATGGGGACCATGACAGGGGTAGCAGGCGGCATGATCCGTGATGTACTGGCTAGGGAAGTGCCTATGGTGTTGCAAAAAGAGATCTATGCAACAGCCTGCATTTTGGGCGGAATCCTCTACACCCTGGCACTGGAGGCGAACATGGACAGAGTAACCGCCATGCTCATCTGTATGACAGCCGTGTTCGGTTTGCGGGTAGCTGCTATCTACTGGCACCTGTCGCTACCAACCTTCTCGCTGCAACGCAACTGAAAGCACACCCGCAGTGGAATATGGCTCTGTGGGTTGTGCGTTGAACCAAATGGGCTTTTCTGTTGTCATAGAAGCAGTCGTTGTTAGCCGGATATTCTCATGCACAAAATCGGTATGCTTACCACTCTCCTCCTTGCGAACGTGACAGCAGCACATGCCGAAGCACAAGCCGTTTTTGGACGACTGGCATCGGCGCCAGTGCAGCAGTTCAACCAGCAGATACGTCAGGCGAACGAGCTACATCAGAAATGGGTCAATGACTACCGTGAGGTAGCACTTCGTTTTGTCGGTCATAGCGACATCCCCAGTCGCATCCATGCACAGCAACTGGATAATGATCTGGTACTCTCGGTTGCCCTCGATGGCAGCAAGAACGACATGCTCTATATCCTGACTCTCTATCGCAGCGATAACCTTTGGCAAATGAGGGGAGCGGAAATGGGTTGGCGTTGCCTGGGGGAGCACTCCTTCACTCCCGTTCCCTGTCCATAAATCCAAGCTCCGAGCTATAAAACAAAAATCCGGCACATTGGCCGGATTTTTTATGGGAGATTGAGCGTCAAATTACGGACGGTAAACTTTGACGTTGGCAAAGCCTTTCTCTTTCAGGTAAAGCGCCTGCAGCTTGCTCATCACGCCGCGATCGCAGTAGAGCAGGTAGGTCTTCTCTTTGGGCAGATCGCCAAAGGCGGTGGCCAGCTTGAAGAAGGGGATATGCAGTACTTCACGACCTTCCACCACCAGCGGCTTCTCGTCGTGTTCGTCGGCAGAGCGGATATCCAGGATCACCTCGTCAGCGCCCAGCACCTGGGTGGTTTCCACCTCTTGCACTTCAGCAGCAGTCTCTTCACCGATACGACGGATATCGAGGTAACGGGCCTCGGAGACCACCTTGTCCAGAATGGAGAAGTCAAAATTGGCCTCTTCCTCTTCAATGCGGGAGAGCTCGGCCTTCACAGTCGGCTTTTTGGAGATGACCCCACAATACTCCGGCATGGTCTCGGCGAACTCCAGGGTGCCGATGCGGCGGGCTTCACTGATGATATCCGGCTTGTCCCAAGTGATAAGCGGGCGCAGGATCACCTTGTCGGTGACCCGGTCGATCACGTTCAGGTTGGTGAGAGTCTGGCTGGATACCTGACCCACACACTCGCCGGTCACCAGCGCCGGGATCTGGAACTCATCGGCCACCTTGGCGGCAGCACGCATCATCATCCGCTTGAGCACCACGCCCATCTGACCGTTGTCGATCTTCTCGAGGATCTCGGCAACCACCGGCTCGAAGTCCACAGCGGTGAAACGTACCCGGTGGGAGGAGCCGAAACGGTTCCACAGGTGGTAGGCCACCTGCTTGACGCCGATTTCGTGGGCAGCACCGCCCAGATTGAAGAAGCAGTAGTGCACGCGGCAGCCGCGCTTGATGAACTGGAACGATGCCACGCCGGAGTCAAAACCGCCGGAGAGCAGGCTCAGCACATCTTCCTGGGTCGCGATGGGCATGCCGCTCAAGCCCTGATGGATGGCGCTGACAATAAAGAGCTCTTCGCCGTCGATCTCGAGGTTGATCTTCACATCCGGGTTCTTGAGGCGCACACCATTGCTTTCGCAGTGCTGGTTCAGTCCACCGCCCACATAGCGCTCAATCTCGAGAGAGGAAAACTCGTGCTTGCCGTGGCGCTTGGCGCGCACGCAGAAGGTTTTGCCCTTGAGCTGGTCGCCCCACACGGCTTTCACCTGCTCGAAGATGTCGTGCAGATCGGTAAACTTGCTGGCTTGTACCTCGAGGAAGGCCTGAATGCCGGGAATGCAGGCCAGGGCTTCGATTGCCTGCTCGCGGAACTGGTCATTGCGGGAGCTCACGATCAGCTTGTCCCAATCCATCCGTACGCGGGCATCGTCGTCGAAGCGGCGCAGGACATTGCGGATATTGCCCTGCAGGATCTTGATAAAGCGCTGGCGAACCGACTTGCTCTTGATGGTGATTTCCGGGAACAGCTTGATAATGAACTTCATGGTAATGACTCGGGTGACCTTGATTTAAGGGCGCGAATTATATCAGAACTTTGTGGCCAGCGCCTACTGGATGAGCGTTTGCTCACATTACCCCACGCAGTGTTTGCCGTGCAGCGCCAATCTTGCGTATATTCCCGACCCTGCGCCTCGCCAGATTTTTGACAACAGACTGATCCGATGAAGACCTATATCTACTACCCCGGCATGGAGGTACGCGACGAGCTCTGGCTCAAATTTGCCCTGCTCTATCTGGAGCGGCTCGCCTTCGTCTTCACCGTCAGTGAAAAAAGTGGCCTCACCACCCTGCTCGATACCCTGCAACAGCAGACCGATCTGCTGGCCGAGCGGCCCGATGCCGCCTTCTTTGCCGCCATCACTCCACAGTTGGAGAGCCAGATCAGTGGCCTGGTGGCCCCCGATTTCATACGCCACAAGGTGTTTGGCAACAAGGAGCTGATTGGCCGCTGGCGCCAGGGCGCCAACCACGACTGCTTCTGCCCGGATCAGGCGGGGCTGGAGCGGCTGCACGGCTTTTGCCTTACTCACGGATTTGCGACCCGGGATGAGGGGGGGATCAGAATGGCGCGGCGCTTTGCCAATCTGCTCTCCATGCGTCTCGCCCGTGAGTGGGCACTCGCCAATGACGGGGCGCTTATTACCGATCACGACTATCTCGACCGCCTGCTCCACCTGCTCGAATCCCGCTACCACAATCGCGGTGGTCAGGATTGCTTCCACCTCGAGATCCCTTTGCAAGTGCCCACTCACCTGGCCGACATTTCGTTTGCAGAGCTGATTGCCCTGCGCGGGCGCAGCGGCTTTCGCCAACAGCTGGCCGAATTTCATCTGGCCATCGACAACCTGCTCGCCATGCTGGGTAGCGGCTATGCCGACCCGGCGGCCCTGACCCGCTTTGAGCAGGCTCAGCAAGGGCTCAATCAACTGCTGGGGCCCGAGACCCTCAGCATGCCACTCACCACCCTGGTCAGCACCAGCCTGCCCGCCGTAGCCATGCTCCACCAGTTAAAAGCGAGCCATCCCGAAAGCAACCTTATCTTCCATCCCATCAAGAAGAGCCACTTTCACCAACGCAAGAGCCAGCACTTCTTCACCCGGCTCGGTCATCTGCGCCAACCGGGCTGAATTGGCGGAATGAAAAAGGGGTTGGCATCTGCCAACCCCTCTCGTTTTCTGCGGCCTACCAATCATCACCCCGGTGATTAGCCCGCTCTTGCGCCTGCCTGCGCGCCTCCATCGCCCTGTCACGGCGGATATTGGAAGGGGTACAGGCAAACTGTTTCTGATAGCAACGCGCAAAACTCTCGGAAGCAGGTTCGAAAGGTGAATAGAACCCGGTACGTTCAGGAGAAACATGGTGATCACCATGATTGGTTGTGGCACAACCCGAACTCATCAGCACCAGCAAGGGACACAGAACACGCAGCAAAAGAGAACTCCCGATTGGATTTGAATGAATTCGTAATTATTCACAAATTAATTCATCCAATCAAATATTGATGCATTTCAAATAGTTAATTACATTCACCTCAATGGCTGTCGGCAAAACGATCAACGGGTGATGGTGCCGGCATCACTGTCAGGATGCACCACGCGAAACTCGATGCGATCGCTGTTGCCCGCTTCATCGACCACCACCAGCTGATAGCGCCCCGCCACACTCAGCACCTGATCGCCATCCCAGCGCAGCCGCTGACCATTGAGAAACCAGGCCGGCTTGCCGACACCGCCCAGCACCTTGGGCTGCAACCGGTAGCGCTGACTGCGGATAAGGTTGCCCTCCCCCAGCGCCACGATGCGAATGGGGGCCTGCAGCTCGGCGCTCTGCCCCTCCCCTGCACAACCGCTGGCCAGCAGCGCCTGCCGTCGCTCGCCGGGGGACCGCCACGGCTCCAACGACAAAGGCCAGAGTGCCCGAAAACCGGATTGCGCCGCATCTTGGCAGCGGGCCAAGGTCGGCTTGCCCGCGGCGGTCAGTGCGACCTGACGCAGCGGCGAGGGCCAGTCCATGGGATCCGGCAAGGTGGGAGGATCGCGCCCTTCCAGCAACCAGGCGCTCTGGCGCTGCAAACAGGCTTCAGGCAGGGTCGAGCTCATTTTGCGCCCCAGCGGCCAGCAGATCTCTGCTTCGCTCACCGTGTTGGGTTGTGCCGGCAAGGGGCTGTTGTCCGAGAGCCGCGAATAGACAGAGAGCAGCAGCGGCACCGCCGCGCTCTGCCCGTAAAAACCGGGCATGGGGGTACCGTCGGGGCGACCAAGCCATACGCCGATGGTCCAGCGACCAGAAACCCCCATCGCCCAGCTGTCGCGATAGCCATAGCTGGTGCCGGTCTTCCAGGCCAGTCGATTGACCCGGCCGGTCGCCTCACTGGCAAAGGGCTGATCAGCCCGCCCCTGCGCGCTCAGGATCTGCCAGATGATCCAGGCCGCTCCCGGGCTCAACAAGGGGCGCGACACCGCCTGCTGCCCCGCCAGCCAGACCGGCATGGCCACCTGCCCCTGTCGAGTGAGCGAGCTGTAGAGCGCGACAAGCTGCTCGAGCCGAATACCCGCCGCCCCCAGCGCGATGGCCGGATTGGGTTTGTCGGAGAGCGCCAGCCTCACCCCGGCGTTGTCGAGGCGGCTGACCAGTTTGTCGGCCCCAAGCGCCTCCAGCACCTGCACCGCCGGCACGTTGAGGGATTGCTGCAGCGCCTGCGCAAGGGTCACCGGCCCCTGAAAGGCGCCGGAAAAGTTGGCGGGGCGGTAGTCCGAGCCCAGCCTTGGCGCATCGGAGAGCAGGGAGGCCGAATGCACCAACCCTTCGTCCATCGCCAGACCGTAGATGAAGGGCTTGAGGGTGGAGCCGGGAGAGCGGATTGCCTGCACCATGTCGAGATAACCGTGGCGGCGCAAATTGCCATACTCGGCGCTGCCCACATAAGCGCGCACCGCCATGGTTTTGTTATCTACCAAGAGCAACGACGCTGAGGTCTGCTCGGGGAAGCGGCGAATGTAGCTCGCCACCCGCCCCTCCAACCAGCGCTGCAGATCGCCATCAATGGTGGTGTGCACCAGCGCCCCGGCCTGATGGTCGGCGGCGAGACGGGCAAAGAGCGGCGCCTCCATCGGCGTGAAGTGACCGCGGGCCAGCACCGGCTCGATACGTCCCTCCAACCACACCGGCTCGGGCCAGACACCCTGAGCCACCAGCCGCTGCATTACCTTGTCACGGGCGGCGCGGGCCCGCTCGGGATGACGGTCCGGCCGGTTGCGGCTGGGAGCCTGTGGCAGCACCGCCAACAGCGCCGCCTCGGCATAGGTCAGCTTGGCCGCACTCTTACCGAGATAGGCAAAACTTGCCGCCTGCACCCCCTCCAGGTTGCCGCCAAACGGCGCCCGGTTGAGGTAGACGGTGAGCAGGGTGCGCTTGTCGTAGTGCCACTCCAGTTGCAGCGCACGGGCCATCTGGCGCAGCTTGCCGGGCACGCTCCGGTGGTAGGGCTCGATAAGGCGCGCCACCTGCATGGTGAGGGTCGAGCCGCCCGACACGGCACGCCCGTAGCGCAGCCACTGCCAGACCCCGCGCACCATGGCCACCGGATTAACCCCGGGATGACTCCAGAAGTAGCGATCCTCGTAACCCAGCAACGCCTCGATATAGCGCGGGGAGACCTGCTCCAGGGTAACGGGGTAACGCCACACGCCGCTGGTATCGGCAAAGGCACGCAGCGGTCGCCCCTTCATGTCGAGCACCACCCGTGCGTAGGCAGGGTCGAGCGGTGGCGGCGGGAAGAGTCTATCCAGCGCCAGCAATGACAGCAGCAGTGCTACAACGCCCAGCACCGAGAAACACAGCCAGCGTGGCAGGCGCCCAAGCCAGCGCCAGCCAGCGCGGCCAGTGCGAACTAATTTCAGCCAGCCACGCTGCCAGAAAGTGAGCGGGCGAACCCGCTCAAGGGAGGGAATGTTACTCAGAGATGATCACCTCATGGATATCCTCACCCACAGCCCGCAGCTCGGGGCGGTACATATCCTCCACCTGGGTCGGCGGCACCTGATAGCGACCCGGCGTCACCGCCCGCATCAGGTAAACCAGTTGCTGGTTGCTCCCCTCGCTCAGATCCAGCGCTGCCATGTAGCGGTCATCGCGAAACTCCTGATGCTTGAGATAGTCGTTCCACTCGCTCTGCCACGCCGGTTTCCCCTCGATGGAGAGATCTTCCAGCTTGATGCTGTTGCCAAGGGCCAGGTTCTCCAGCTCGAAGCCGGCGGGCACCATCTCTACCAGCAGGGCATCGGGCACCGCCGATTCACTGCTGACGTTGAGCCGCACCACCACCAGATCACCCACCTTCACCTTGGCGGGATCAAACGGCTGACCGTCGCTATTGAACCAGCTGCGGGTCACGCTCATCCCCTTGCTGATCCGTGCCGGAGCCTGTTCGGGGTAACCTACCAGAGTGCGCTGCACATAGAGGGATCCCTTGCCCTCGTTGGTGACGGTGCTCGCGGCCAGTGCCTCGGGGGCACCCTGCTGCAACGGAGCCGAACCGCTCAGGGATCCACTGCCAAGAGAGGAAGTTACCTTGGCCTGCCAGTCGACGGCCGGATCGAAGCGGGCTAGTCGCAGCAGGGCGAGCCGCTCCTGAGTGCTGAGCCACTGACGATGGGCCAGGGTATCTGCCACCTTGGCACTGAGGGCTGGCCAGCGCTCCACAGCCAGCTTGTGCTGGCGCAGCAAGGAGAGCTCAAGGGCTTGGTCACGCAGCGGCGAACCGTAATCCCCGAGATAGTCGTCACCACGCTCGGTCGCCAATGCCCGGCTGAGGGCCTTGGCGGCGTTCTGCTCATCCCCCATGGCCGAGAGCGCCAGCGAGAGGTGCAAGAGCGGCAAACCGGAGCGAGCGTGATCAGCCTGCTGCTCCCAGATAAGGCGCAAGGTAGCGAGCGGCGCCTTGCCCACCCGGGCCAGCACATAGGCGCTGTAGGCCTGATAGGCCAGCCGGCTGTGCTCGGGGGCACTGCTCCAGCGCTCGCCATACTGGCTGTCGGTGAGATAGCTTTGCAACCGGTTCAGCGCCTGATTGAGCATCGCCTCCGGCACGGCGTCGCCCGCCTCCTTGCGGGCCAGCAGATAGTCAGCGGCATAGGCGGTGAGCCACTGCTCCTCGTCGGAGCGACCATCCCAGAGGCCAAAGCCACCGCTTGGCAGTTGCAACCGCTGCAGCCGTTGCAGCAGGGCGCGCTGCACATCCGCCTCGCTCGCCGCTTTCTTGCCCTCTGCGGGTTTGCGCCAAGCGGCCCGCTCATCGGCCGTGGTCAGCAAGTAGGGCCAGGCACGGGACAAGGTCTGCTCCAGACAGGCATAGGGGTAATCGGCCAGCGCCTGCCACTGGGCAGCCGGATCCCAGGGGGGAGTACCGGAGAGGCTGAGCAGCCCCTGCAGGTTGGCGCGATCCAGCCCGACCAGCTCAGCTGGCGCAAAGCTCATCTGTTGGCCGAGGGACAGCATCTGATAGCGCTGGCGAGTCTCGGCAGGCCAGGGGGAACGCAGCGGCAAAGTCCAGTCGCGGCTGATGGCAAAATCCTTGCCGCTGGCCGCCAACTGCAGGCTCGCCACGCCGCTCGCCCCGGTCACGGTGAGCGGCAGGGTCAACCACTGCTCTTCGCCGTTTTTAAGGGCAAGGGTGCGGGGCAGCTCGCCGTTTGCCTTGAGCCCACCGTTGAGGGTCCAGACAAGGGAGAGGGACTGATCCTCGCCGCTCATGTTGCGCAGCTGCACCAGCGCCCGGGTCTCATCGCCTCTGGCGCCAAAGCGCGGCCAGCCAATCTCGGCCACCAAGGGCGCCACCACCTTGACGGCGCGCTCGGCCTCACCGACTTGCTGCTCATTCCAGGCCAGCGCCATCAGTGCCAGCTCGCCGTTGAAGTTGGGCAGTTCGAGCGGGATCACCGCTTTACCCTGCTGGTCAAAACTCACCTCGCCGCTCCACAGTGCGGCTATCTCGACCCGGCTCTCCAGCGCGCCACCCTTTTTCAGCGGCGCCCGATCGCCCCCGTAGTTGAGGCGGGCCAGCTTGCCATCCTGCGGCGGGATCACCTGGCCGTAGTTGTCGAACAAATCTTGGGCGAAGCGCTTGCGGCCAAAGAAGATCTCGAACGGGTCGAGGGGTTGATAATCGCTGATATTGAGCACGCCCCGATCCACCGCCGCCAGCACCACACGGCCTTGGCTATTGGGGGTGGAGGTTGCGGTCACTTCCAGCCGGGTAAGCGGCACCGCTTTATCAGGTGCGCTCAGGGTGAGCGGCAGACGGCGCGCTTCCCGATCCAGGGTGAGCGGCACCAGACCGACCGAGCGCAGGCTCTGCCCCTGCTGGCTGCTGACCGGTTTGGAGGCGCTGTCTGGTGCGGCGATCTGGGCCGAGATATGCAAGTCATGGCGCTGCCACTCGGGACTGACCGGGATCTCGAACTCGCCGCGGGCATCCTTGGCATCACCGCCGGCCCCCTTGAGCTCGATACGCTGCCACCAGCGTAGGCCGTCGCCACCTTCCACCAGCAACAACCCCTTGCCGGGGCGCGGGGCCACCAGCGTCACTTTGGCCTTGTCGCCCGCCTGATAGGCGCGCTTGTCGAGGGTGATGGCAATCTTGTCAGGCCGCGCCTGCTCGCCACCGCCGCCCCAGGCGTAACTGCCGATCTCCACCCGCAGGCTCGATTGATGGCCCTGACTGTTCTCCACCTCCAATCGATACCAGCCCGCGGCGAGTTGCAAGCTTAGGGGGGTCGGCCCCTTGCCATCCAGCTGCAGGGTCTGCTCCTGCTCCAGATAAGGCTGGCTGTTGAACTCGTACTTCCACCCCTCGCCATCGGCGTAGTGCCAGTAGTAGTCGCGGTACTCGTTGATAAGGCGCACCTTCACCGCCCCCGCCACCGGTTGGCCTTGCTCATCGAGGTTGAGGATCTGGAAGGGCAGAGGCTTGCCCCCTTCCACACGATCGGCCACGAAGTCGGCCTTGAGTGCCGGCCACTGGCTGCCCGCAGGCCAGCCATACTGAGTGCGGCTGCGATTGACGGCGCGGCCACCGGGCTCGGCGAGCGACACCCGATAGGCCACCTCCAGCGGCCCGAGGGCGCGCACCCCGTCGAGCTCATCAGCCAGCGAGAAGGTCCCCTGCCCCTGTGCATTGAGGGTGAGACTGCGCGCCTCGAGATCCTTGGCCTGCTCGGCGAGCAGCACGTCACCCAGCGTGAACTCCTGCCACTGGGTAAAGGGCATGGTGGCGCGGCTGATTTTTACCTCCGCCTTCGCCTTGGTGGCGCTCGCAGGCGCACCGTAGAGATAGTCCCCCTGCAGTGGCATAGTCAGGGCGGCGTCCAGATCCGTTACTTCACCATCCGGCCCCTTGCCGAGCTGCAGTTTGAGCCGCTCCGGCAAAAACTCCTCCACCAAAAAGGGCCACTCGAAGCGACTACCAGCGGCGGTCTTGAGGTTGATGGTCCAGCGCCCGAGCGGCGCATCGTCCGGCAAACGCAGACCGTAGTGGGCCGCGCCCAAATTGTCCGGTAGCAGCCGTTTCTGTTCGAGCAGCTGGCCGTCCGGCTGTTTCACCTCCAGCTCCACCGCCATCCCCGGCAACAGCTGACCATCTTGGCCCTTGAGCAGGATCTCGCTGTCGAGCCGCTCGCCGGGACGATAGAGATCGCGCCCGCTGAACAGATAGAGCTGCTGGGCCTGCCAGGGCTGGGTGCCGAGATCGAAGGTGGAGAGATCGAGCGCCGCCCCATCGAGGCGCAGCACCGCCAGATGGTTGCCCTGTTCGGCCAGCAGCAAGCGGGCCCCCTGCACCTGATCGAAGCGACGATGGCCCTGCGGATCGGTGGTTTGCACCTGCAGCCGGTTACCCTTCTCGTCGAGCAGGGAGAGCTGCACATCCTTGAGCGGGTCGGCGCTGGCCAGGGAGCTGACGAACACCTCCAGCTGATCGCGGTAACGGCGGGCACTGAGCCCCATGTCGCTCACCGCAAAATAGGTGGTCTCCTTGCGCCAGTCGTAGTTGCCAAGGGGGGACATCACCGCAAAGTAGACGCCAGCCTCAGCCAGCTGCGGCTCCTTCACATTGATGAGGCGGGTCTCGCGCCGGTTGGCATCAAGCTCCAGCGCATAGCGGCCGCTGAACACCCGCTTGGCCCGCTTGGTGATCTGCTCGAGCTCCCAGTTGCCCATGCCGGCACCGGGGCGATACTCGGCCAGAAAACGGGGCAGGTATTCGGCATCGACCCGAAAGAAGTCGATATTGACCTCATCCACATTGACCGCGCTGATGGGCAGGCGCAGCTCTTGGCGCAGCGGCAATACCATGCCACTGGCGGTAAAGGAGGCTCCCGCCTCCAGCGGCCGGGTCTTGAGGGTCCAACTCTGGGGGGATGGGCCCAACCCCGCCTTGAGGCTCACTTCATAGCTCTTGTCGGGCTGGACGTTCGGGAAATAGAGAGTGCGACCATCGTCGGCGAGGATCCACTCCCCCTGCACCTGCTTGCCACCTTCACTGACCCCGAGCCAGCTCTGCCAATTGGGCTTGGGCACCAAGGGGCCGGAGAAGACCAGCGCCAGTGCTGGCGCATCGCGATATTGGCGGGCATTGGCCTGCACTACAGAAGTTGGCGCCCCGGCCTCCTGCTGCGCTGTGGATTCTGTGGTCGATATTTGGCTGGCAGGCTTGTCAGGGCCGCAACCAGACAGCAAACCGACCACCCCGCAAAGCAGCAGGGCCGACCAGCAGCGGCGCAGAGCGCCGGTTCCGGCGGTAGTGCGGTGAAAAGCAGAGGGAGAGTCGAAGAGGCGCATAGGTTCCATCCCGAGTTGGAGCGCTGCAAACGCAGCGTGGCTGGAAACAGGATAAGGCATCCTGCTCACCCGACACAAAGCTCATTACCCGAATGGGCACAATTCCGCGCCCCTACTGCACGAGAACCCCCTTGCCCACTGATTCCGTGCGGCAAGGGTTGTCATCTAGTCGTGGCTGGTCTCGTTTTTTGCTCCGCCTTTGAACCAGCGAAACAGAATGGCCATGACGGCCGCCAGAAACAGCACCAGCGAGGTAATCAGCAGGGCCCGGGTCAACAGTTCGCTGTGGTGGAGGAAGAAGGGGGTATTCATCGCCAGCTTGCCCACCAAACTGAGGCAGAGCGCCCACATAAAGGCACTGGCAAAGCTGGCCACGCACATCCGCAGCACGCTCAGGCGGCCAATCCCCATCAGCATGGGGGTCAGTACCCGCACGAACGGGATAAAACGGGAGGAGAACATCGCCAGAAAACCGTACTTTTTCAGTAGCCGGGTCGCCTTGGGCAAGCTGTCGGGAGGCAACATCCGCTCGATATGATCCATAAAGCGGGTGCGCTGCAGTGCCCGTCCCTGCCAGTAGGCGAGCACGGAACCTATGCCAGCAGCCAACGGCAGATAGAGAAGGGTCACTTCGGGGCCAAACACCCCCATGCCCACCAACCCACCGGCCAGCAGTACCAGGCTGTCCCCCGGCAGGGGCAGAAAGACGAATGCGGACTCCAGCAGCAGTACCAGCATCAGGCAACTGATCAGCAGGGGTACCGCCTGCATCTGAACCAGGGCGTCAAAATCCTGATGCCAAATGGCCATCAGCATATCCAGCATGTCACTCTCCCTACTACACGGTTCATCATGAACGAGGCAGGGGTTATAGCACCCATCCCCTGAACAAAACGTTAATTTTGTCCGGCACAGGAAATAAAGTGTGTCGAAATATTGCAGCAACGAGGGGAATGCAAGGAGGGCGAAAAGCAGAAACAAAAAGCCCCTCATCTTGCACGCACAAGGGAGAGGGGCAAACAGGCACAGAAATAAAACGGTTACTCGGCGGTGGCCATCTGCCAGGTTTTGAAGCCGCCGGAGAGATTCTTCACTTTATAGCCGTGCTGGCTCAGCAGGCGGCAGGCGACATGGCCGCGCAGCCCGACCTGACAGCTGATAAGCAGCTCTTTCTCTTTGGGCAACTCATGGAGGCGACCACGCAACTCGTCGAGGGGGATATGCAGCGCCCCCGGAATGCGGCCCAGCTTGTCGAGCTCCGGGCCATTGCGCACATCCACCACCAGCTGATGGGGGTTACGAGCCTGCACCTCGGCCACGTGGCAGAGTAGGGTGTCCCCCTTCAGGTGGTTGCTCGCCACAAAGCCCGCCATGTTGATCACATCCTTGGCTGAGCCGAACGGCGGCGCATAGGTGAGCTCCAGATCCTGCAGGTCAAACACGGTGAGACCGGCGCGCTGGGCCACCGCCAGCACGTCGATGCGCTTGTCGATGCCATCCTTGCCGATGGCCTGGGCACCGTAAATCTTGCCATCCGGGGCAAACAGCAGCTTGAGGCTGACCGGATGGGCGCCGGGGTAGTAACCGGCGTGGCTGCCCGGGTGAACATAAACCTTCTCGAATGGCAATCCCAGTTGCACCAGTCGCTTCTCGTTGAGCCCGGTGCTGGCCACCGCCAGATCGAACAGCTTGCAGATGGCGGTCCCTTGCGTCTTCTTGTAGGTTTCGCTTCGGCCCAGCATATTGTCGGCGGCGATGCGCCCCTGCCGGTTGGCCGGGCCCGCCAGCGGGATCAGCACAGATTCGCCGGTGACGAAGTCTATCTCTTCCACCGCATCCCCCACCGCGTAGATGAAGGGATCCGAGGTACGCATCCCGGCATCGACCTTGATGCCGCCGCGTGGGCCCAGCTCCAGCCCTGCCTTGGCGGCGAGCAGGGTTTCCGGCTTGACGCCGATGGCGAGGATCAAAAGACCGGTATCAAGATGGGAACCGTCATTGAGGGTCAGGCGCAGGCCACCACTTTTGGCGGTCGGCACGGCGGAGGTCTTCTCGGCAGGCAGATCCAGACTCTCGATGGCGGTGAGGCCGGTGCGCAGGCGAAGGTCGATCCCCTCTTCCCGGATGCGGGCATGGAGCATGTTGGCCATCTCCTTGTCCACCGGCGCCATCACCTGATCGGCCAGCTCCAGCAATGTGACATCCAGCTTGCGCTGGTGCAGCGCCTCCATCATCTCCAGCCCGATAAAGCCGCCGCCCACCACGGTGACGTGGCGTGGCTGATCGTGATGCAGGGCCGCCAGAATGCGATCCATGTCCGGGATGTTGCGCAGGGTATAGACATGGGGGCTGTCGATACCGGGGAAGGGAGGACGGATCGGCGCCGCCCCCGGGCTCAGCAGCAGCACATCGTAATGCTCGCGCTGCTCTTCACCGGTTTGCAGGTTGCGCACCAGCAAGGTCTTGCCCGCCTTGTCGATCTCAATCACATCGTGGAAGACCCGCACATCGACGTTGAAACGGCGCTTGAAACTCTGGGGAGTCTGCAGCAGCAAGGCATCCCGGTCGGGGATATCGCCCCCGATGTGATAGGGCAGACCGCAGTTGGCGAAGCTGACAAACTCGCCCCGCTCGAACATCACGATCTCTGCCTCTTCACTCAAACGACGAGCACGAGCCGCCGCCGATGCGCCCCCCGCGACACCACCGATAATCAGGATCCGTTTCATCTGCAAGACTCCTCATACATGATAATGGGCAATAAATTAGGCTTTTCTAATTTAGAGTTCAATGAAATTTTGTTTCACACCATTTTGCAGTATTCTTGCAACCCCGACGGTTGCTTAACAGGATGTTGTTTGTTCATGTCGTCTACCGCACTCAGTCATCTTCCTCCTGCCCTCCAGACGCCGCTCTTTTTCCGTCTGGACCTGCGCAGTCAACGGCTGGTCGCCCTGACCGACGTGATGCAAACCCCGCTCTACTGGCTCGACGAACCGCGCGCCCCCTGGCCTGCCCAGCTGCCCGATGCCCTGCGCCTGCCCATCGAACAACTGTTGGCCAACGGCCATGGCGGCAAGATCACCGTGCGCTTTGCCAGCCAGTTGTGGCATATCGCCCTCGCCCACGAGCAGGATGGCTTCTGGCTCATCTGTCTGCAGAACCTTCGCCAGGAGCCCATCGCCGATCTGGCATTGCAACTGCCGCGCCTCAGCCAGATGGCGAGCCAGCAACAGTATGCGCCCCTGCTAGAGGCCCTTAAAGAGAGTTTGGGGGCCGATCGGCTCATCCTCTGGCACTATCAGGCCAACGGTGATCTCGGCAGCGAGCAGCTCACCCCCGTATTTACCCTGGGCATAGAGAGCATTTATCCGATCCGCGGCGACAGCCGCTATATCCGCGCCCTGCGCACCCGCAAAGCGTTGAGTTTCTCGGAGGCGGCCCACCAGCCAATGCTGAGCAATCACCTCTATCTGACCAGTGCCGGTGTGCGCTCACGCCTCGATGGTGCCCTGCTGGAGCAGGACAAGCTGTTCGGGGTGCTGAGTCTGGAGTATCTCGATCCCACCCCCCTTAGCGAGGAGATGTTGCAACTGGTGCGCAACAGCGCCCAACTGCTCGGTCACTGGCAACCACAGTGCGAAGAGCAGGAGGGGGAAGCAAGTTTGCCTGCCGAGCTAAGCCAACTGACCGGTATGAGTTACTGCAAGACGCTGATCCGCTGGGCCATGAGCCTTAGTGGTGCCCGCGCCGGCTGGCTCGGCGAGTTCCAGCCCCGCGGTCAGGAGCTCTGGATCATTCCCCGCTGCGTATTTAACGGGGAGCTCTTCTCCACCCTCAAACCCATCCAGCTAGAGCAAGGTCCCGCTTTGGAGCTGTTCCAGCACGGTCAGGCCATCTATGTCGAAAACCTGGCACTGCGTTACCCCAAGGCAACCCGGCTGCTGGCCCTCAAGGCCGACATTTATATCGGTATCCCGCTTCATGACCAGCACGGTACCGTCATGGGGCAGATCACCCTGCTGCTCGACGCTCCGCTGAAAAAGCCCGAGCTCCTGCTGGATCTGTTGAGCAGCCAGCACGAGCGGGCCGCCATCGAGCTGCAACGCCTCGCCGCCGACGACGCCCTGCGGCTGGCGGAAGTGGCCTTCAATACCCACGATGGACTGATCGTGATGGATCACAACGGCATCATCCTCAAGGTCAACCACTCCTTCAGCCGGATCACCGGCTTTGGCGAGGTAGAGGTGCTCGGCCACTCCATTCGCAAGCTGCGCCCCACCTACTTCGGTGATCACCTCAAGGAGGATGTCAGTCGCGCCGTCAACGAGCAGGCGTTCTGGCTCGGGGAAGAGCGCTGTCTGCACAAGGATGGGCACCTCTTTCCGGTGCGCTTGATGGTGAACGGCGTCAAGGATGAGCAGGGAGAACTGAGCCACTTTATCTGCAGCTTCTACGACATCACCCGGGAGAAGGAAGCAGCCAGACACATCGAGCAGCTCGCCTATTACGACGATCTCTGTGGCCTGCACAACCGACGCAGCCTCAACCATATTTTGCAGCAGACCCTGAGCGCCTCCAACGGCCAGTGGGGCGCCCTGCTGCTGGTGGATCTCGACAACTTCAAGTCGATCAACGACTCCCTTGGTCACGCCTGCGGCGATCTGCTGCTGCAGGCCGTGGTGCAGCGTTTCAGGGAGCTGCCCCAGGACAATCTGGTACAAGCGCGCATCTCTGGGGATGAATTTGCCCTGCTCTTTACCCAGCTCGGACAAGGGGAAGTCACAGCCAAAATTTTGGCAGAGCACTTCGCCCGCGAGCTGATGGGGCTGTTTCGCACCCCGTTCGACATCGGCGATCACAAGCTGCACTGCAGCGCTTCGGTGGGGATCAGCCTCTTTGCCGGCAACGGCATGGATCACCTCACCCTGATGCAACAGGCCGACACCGCCACCCACATGGCCAAGCGGGCCGGTCAGGGCCACTACGTCTTCTTTACCGAGGCAATGGCCCAGCAGGAGAAGAACCGCCTGACCCTTACCAATGAGCTGCGCGATGCCCTGCGTCATCACGAGCTGCAGCTGCATTATCAACCACAATACCGGGTCGACAATGGTTCACTGTCGGGTATCGAGGCGCTGCTGCGCTGGCAGCGCAGCGACGGCACCATGGTGCCACCCGGGGAGTTTATTCCCATCGCCGAAGAGACCAGCCTGATCCTCGAGATCGGCTACTGGGTGATGAAGACCGCCTGCGCCCAGTACAGCTTCTGGCTCAACCGTGGCCTGCAGATCCCCCATCTGTCGGTCAACGTCAGTGCCCGCCAGTTCCACACCCAGGGCTTCGTACAACAAGTGGAGTACATTCTGCGCGACACCGGTGTGCCCCCTTCCCGCCTGCTGCTGGAGGTAACCGAATCGGTAGTCTTGGAGAATCGGCAGGAGAGTATTGCCAGAATGCGCCAGCTCAAGGAGCTCGGCATCCTCATCTCCATCGACGACTTCGGCACCGGCTACTCGTCGCTGGCTTACCTGCGGGATCTGCCCGCCGACGAGGTGAAACTGGACAGAAGCTTCATTCAGACCCTGGTGCACAGCGAACAGGACAGGGCTATCGTCAAGGCTATCCTCGATCTGGCCCAGGTCTTCCGCTTTACCGTCACTGCCGAAGGGGTGGAAGAGGAGGCGCAACTGGCCATCCTCAAAACCTTGGGATGCCAGCATTATCAAGGGTATCTCACCAGTCGGCCGCTCACCGTCAAGGGGCTGGAGCAGCTGCTTGGCAGCCGGGCGGCGGACTAAAGGTGTAGGATCAATAGGGGTTTATGTAATAAAATAACGGCCTGCTCGAATCGTTGGAGTTGTTTATGTCTGTCATTAATCGGATCCCTGCCGTTGAAATCAGCCAGCCAGCCGGAGCTCACGGCACCGTTGGCCGGATCCATTCCGTCGAAACCTGCGGCACTGTCGATGGTCCGGGGATACGCTTTATCGTATTCATGCAAGGCTGCCTGATGCGCTGCAAGTACTGCCACAACCGTGATACCTGGGATACCGAGGGTGGTCGCGAAGTGACCGTACCGGAGTTGATGAGTGACATCACCAGCTATCGCCACTTCATGAATGCCTCCGGTGGCGGTGTGACAGCGTCCGGCGGTGAAGCCATGCTGCAACCGGCTTTCATCACTGAACTCTTTACCGCCTGCAAAGAGAAAGGGATCCACACTTGCCTCGACACCAACGGCTTCGTCCGTCATCTCGACGAACAGGTGGACAAGCTGCTCGACCAGACCGATCTGGTGCTGCTCGACATCAAACAGATCAATGACGAGAAACACATTCCGCTGACTCACGTCAGCAACAGATACACACTGGAGTTTGCCCGCTATCTGGCAGCCAAAGGCAAGACCATGTGGATCCGCTACGTGGTGGTGCCGACCTGGAGCGACGACGACGAGAGCGCCGAAGGGCTGGGTCAGTTTATCGCCGAGCTGGGCGAGAGCGTGGAGAAGGTGGAGCTGCTCCCCTACCATGAGCTCGGCAAACACAAGTGGGACGTGCTGGGAGACCCGTACGAGCTGAGCGGGATCAAGCCCCCCAGCAAGGAGACCATGGAACGGGTCAAGGGCATCCTCGGCAAGTACCACAACAACGTCAAATATTGATGGTAAAAGCAGGCTGACTCGTCAGCCTGCTCTGCTATGGGCGGTCGGGAAGGCCGCCCGGACTCTACTGCATGAATGGACGACAAGATGAGTGAAGGACAACTCGCCGCCCTCCTGATCTGGCTGGTACTGCTGGCCTTCAGCCTGCGCCGCTCCCTGTGGCAGACCCTCCATGACAACCCCCTCTATCAGCACCTGCTGCTGGGCAGTGCCATCGCGCTGGTGCCGCTCTGGTATCTAAGGGCCGGTCTTCATGAAGGGCTGGAGGTCCATTTTCTCGGGCTCACCTCCCTCACCCTGCTGTTGGGCTGGCGGCTGGCACTGCTCGCCCCTTGTCTGACCCTGCTGGTGCTCGGTTACTTCGGTGTCACCAATCTGGCCGATTTTGGCTGGCAGGCACTGGTTGGCATCGCCCTGCCGGTAGCCACCAGCTGGCTGCTGTTTCTGGCCAGCTGGGCCTGGCTGCCGCGCCATCTCTTTGTCTATATCTTCGTGGCCGCCTTTCTCGGTGGCGCCATCACCATCTCGGTCAAGGTGGCCGCCAATGCGTTGCTGATGGGGCTGAGCGACAGCTACCCCTGGCACACCATCACGGCGGATTACCTCTCCATCTGGCCACTGCTGCTGTTCCCCGAAGCCCTGCTCAACGGCATGGCGATGACGGTGCTGGCCATCTACCGCCCTCACTGGGTCAATACCTTCTTCGACCGCACCTATCTGGGCAAGTAACGCTCTCTTTCCTGATCTGCGCCCATAAAAAAGGAGAGGCCATCGCCTCTCCTTTTGGTATTCAACATGGTGCCAAATCCCGGCTTAGTGCAGCTTCAGGGTCGGGCGCAGTACCCGGTTGATGCGACCCACCAGCATGATGAGGCCGGTCTTGACGTAGCCGTGCAGGGCGATCTGGTGCATCCGGTAGAGGGAGATGTAGACCAGACGGGCGATGTAGCCCTCCACCATCATGGAGCCACGCATCAGGTTACCCATCAGGCTGCCCACGGTGGAGAAGCGGCTGAGGGAGACCAGCGAACCGTGGTCGTGGTAGAGGTAGGGCTTCATCTCGCCGCCGTTCATCTTGGCCAGAATGTTCTTGAACGCCTGGCTGGCCATCTGGTGGGCAGACTGGGCACGCGGCGGCACAAACTTGCCATCCGGCTGCGGGCAGGCCGCGCAGTCACCGATAACGAAGATGTTCTCGTCACGGGTGGTCTGCAGGGTCTCTTTCACCACCAGCTGGTTGATGCGGTTGGTCTCAAGGCCGGCGATATCCTTCATGAAGTCAGGCGCCTTGATACCGGCCGCCCACACCATCAGGTCAGCTTCAATCAGCTCGCCATCCTTGGTGTGCAGACCGTCGCTGGTCGCTTCGGTGATCATGGTGGCGGTACGCACATCCACACCCAGCTTGACCAGCTCCTGATGGGCGGCGCCGCTGATGCGCTCCGGCAGAGCCGGTAGAATGCGCGGGCCCGCTTCCACCAGGGTCACCTTCAGGCTGTCGGTGGTGAGGTTCTTGAAGCCGTAGGCGTAGAGCTGCTCGACCGCGTTGTAGAGCTCGGCAGAGAGCTCAACGCCGGTTGCGCCGCCGCCGACGATGGCAATCTTGACCTTGTCGCCCGGCTTATATTCGGTGGCGAACTGCAGGAAGCGGTTCATCATGCTGTTGTGGAAACGGTGCGCCTGGGAGGGGCTATCGAGGAAAATACAGTGATCCTTGATGCCCTTGGTGTTGAAGTCGTTGGAGACAGAACCGATGGCCATCACCAGATAGTCGTAGGGCAGTTCGCGCTCGTTGACCACGATGTCGCCATTGTCGTCGTGGATCGGGGCCAGCACGATGCGTTTATCGTCACGCTTGATGTCGGTCAGGGTGCCGAGCTGGAAGTCGAAACCGTGGTTCTTGGCGTGAGACTGGTAGCTCAGAGCATCGATGCCCGCGTCCATGGAGCCGGTGGCCACTTCGTGCAGCAGGGGTTTCCACAGGTGGGTGCGGTTGCGATCGACCAGAGTGATCTTGGCCTTGTTCTTCTTGCCAAGCTTGCGACCCAGACTGGTGGCCAGCTCCAGGCCACCGGCGCCGCCGCCTACAACGACAATATTCATCATGATGATTTTCCTCGGTTCCTCAAAACGAAAGGGAGCCATTGGCTCCCTAAAACGAAATCGGTCGACGTGATGGATCAGGCTTCTTTGAAGGCCTTCATCCGCTGCAGATGATGCGAGATATTTTTGAACTTATGAGTCTCGCGCTCATCCCACACGATGTCGTAATAGTTCTTCAATTCACGTTCAGTGTCCCGATTATCGCGCACTTCATCCTCAACGGAAAGGATACACAGGCAGTTTCCTGAATTTTTCTTACGAAATTCAGTTACACACTTGGTACCGATATCGTCATATTCTTCCGGCCGGTCGATCTTGCCCTGCATGTTCTCTTCCGGATGGAGGTTGGGGTTGAAGATCACCTGGCGAATGCCGCACAGAAAACCGATCCGCTCGCTCCAGTAGCCACCAAGACCCACGCCGCAGATCAGCGGCTTGGGATCGGTACTCATATCGAGCTGTTTTTTCACTTCCTTGAGCAGATGGCTCATATCATGACGGGGGTGAACCGTGCTGTAGTGCACGAAACGCACATCATCATCAATAAACTGCAACTGCAGCACTTTCTCGTGATTGCCTGGGCTGGTGGCATCAAAGCCATGCAGATAGATGATCATGGATAAGACCTCAGGATCTGTGTCGGTTTTATCGAAACTACCCCAGCGGCGGCCCCGTGCGCCACCAAAACATCCAACTTTCTTGCTTTGGATCACGCCCCCGCCCCCGATTGCGCCCAGCAGCCCGCGAGCGCCGTCACATGCAGAGGGGCGCATTGCGAGCAACCCTCTGGTGCCCGACTATCAAAGTGAGATCGCCAGACCGATAATGATAAATCCCTTACCAATCTGAGATGCCCTCACCTCCTTCCCCTGCCAGCAGCCGGACACTTATCTGGCCGGTATGTGACTCATCCCGCAAAAACAAGGCGTTATCACCAAACGTTTTCTCTCGTGAGCGGCGTTGTGCATGTTTTGTGCACTGACCCGTGCTGCACCGGATCCCTCTCACTACTGCCGAGGGATCTGGCACCTCTGTCAATACACGAGATCAATGACCGGGAAAGCTGCGGCTTTCACTATCTTGCCTGTAGCAGTTGCGCGGGCTTCAAGGAGTGATCTGTTCATGAACGAGACCAATCCCCCCTCCCCCCGACCGGGTGCGCGCAAGCGCCCGGTGGATGAAGTGGAGCGCATGCTCCCCATGGGCCAACTCTTTACCCTGGGCCTGCAACATGTGCTGGTGATGTACGCCGGCGCCGTGGCGGTGCCACTGGTGATTGGCGGCAGTCTGGGGCTGCCCAAGGATCAAATCTCCTACCTCATCAGTTCGGATCTCTTCTGCTGCGGCATCGTCACCCTGCTGCAATGTGTCGGGATTGGCCGCTTTGCCGGGATCCGGCTGCCGGTCATCATGTCGGTCACCTTTGCCGCCGTGATGCCCATGCTGGCCATCGGAGCCAACCCGGATCTGGGGCTGACGGGCATCTTCGGCGCCACCATCGCCGCCGGTATCATCTCGACCCTGCTGGTGCCGCTGATAGGTAGGCTGATGCCACTCTTCCCCACCGTTGTCACCGGGGTGGTTATCACCTCCATCGGGATCAGCATCATGCAGGTGGGGATCGACTGGATGGCGGGGGGCAAGGGTAATCCGGAATATGGCAGCCTGCGCTACATCGGCACCAGCTTTCTGGTGCTCGTCTTTATCCTGCTGGTGACCCGCTTCACCAAGGGCTTTTTCAGCAATATCTCGGTGCTGCTCGGGATCATCTTCGGTTTCGTGGTGGCCATCGCCATGGGCGAAGTGAGCCTCGATGGCCTCGGCGAGGCAGCCTGGTTTGCCCCCATAGTGCCCTTCGCCTTCGGCTGGCCCACCTTCGATCCCATCTCCATCGCCACCCTGACGGTGATCATGCTCATCACCTTTATCGAGTCGATGGGGATGTTTCTGGCCCTTGGCGACATCGTCGGCCATCCGGCCAGGCGCGGTGATATCGTGCGCGGGCTGCGGGTGGATGGCATCGGCACCATTATTGGTGGGATATTCAACAGCTTCCCCCACACCTCGTTCTCCCAGAATATCGGTCTGGTGAGCGTGACCGGGGTATCGAGTCGCTGGGTCTGCGTGATGTCGGGGGGGATCCTGCTCGCCTTTGGCCTCATCCCCAAGATGTCGGTGCTGGTCGCCTCCATCCCGCCCTTCGTACTGGGGGGCGCTGGCATCGTGATGTTCGGCATGGTGCTGGCCACCGGGATCCGCATCCTGGCGCGCACCGATTACAGCGGCAACCGTCACAATCTCTATATCGTCGCCATCAGTCTCGGAATTGGCATGATCCCGACGGTCTCCGGGAATTTTTTCCAACAACTTCCGGCGCAGCTACAACCGCTTTTTCATAGCGGTATTCTGTTGGCCACCATCAGTTCGGTGCTGCTCAACCTCTTCTTCAACGGCTATCAGCCGGATCTGACTCACCAGACCCGCCCCCTGTTCGTTGGCCCCATCAAACCGCAGCAAGAGCAGGCATAACAAACAGGCCCCCGGACAGCGAGACTGTCCGGGGGCCTGTTGTTCATATCACCGCTGACCCAATCAGGCAGGCAACTGCGTGAAGCGCTCTACCGCCTGCGCTACTTGTGCCAGACTCCCCTGCCAGAAGGCGGCCTCACGGATATCCTGCCCCAGATGCTTGGCTACCAGGTCTTCGGCGCTCATCCGGCCGGTATCGCGCAACAAGGCACGATAGGCCTCGGCAATGCCCTCTTCCCCCGCCGCCTTGCGGCTCATCAACTGCTGATAGACCCCGAGGCTGAACAGATAACCGAACAGATAGGGGTAGTTGTAAAAGCCCAGCCCCGCGATGGAGAAGTGCGCCTTGGCCGCCCAGAACATGGGGTGATAGCGGGTCAGACTCCCCTCATACCAGCGTCCCCATGCCTCGTCAGTCAGCGCCTTGAGCCGCTCTGCCGGCACATAACCCTGCGCCCGCTCTGCCACCAGCGCCCGCTCGAAATCGAAGCGGGCCGGAATATTGACCAGGAAGGTGGCCGCGCCGTCGGCCTCGGCCCAGGCGATGACCAGCTGCTCTTCCGGGCTTTGCGCCTGCTCGAACAGGGCGCTGCGCACCAGAGTTTCGGCGAAGATGGAGGCGGTCTCCGCCAGCGTCATGGGGTAGCTGCGCTGACTCATCGGCAGATCGCGGATCACCCAGTTGTGCCAGGCGTGACCCAGCTCATGGGCTAGCGTAATGACATTGTCCATGGTGCCGGCATAGGTGACGAAGACCCGCGGCTCGACCGGTTCGGCAAACTTGGTGCAGTAGGCGCCGGTGCGGCGATTTGGTGTGGGCGCCGCATCAATCCACCCCTTCTCGGCCATCATGCGGGCAAATGCCCCCATCTCGGGATCGAAACGGCTAAAGGCATTGGCAATCAACTCGATCGCCTCATCAAAAGGAATGTCGCGGCTGCTGGAAGCAGGCGGCGGCGCAAAGAGATCCTCCGGCCCCAGATCGTCGAGACCAAGGCGCTCGGCCATCAGCCCCAGGGCGCGCTGACCCAACCCACGGGCTCGCCAGGTTTCGCTCATCAGGGCATCGAGGGTGGCACGCTCGATATGGCTCTGGTGGCAGGAGAGATCCAGCGCATCAAGCACACGGGTTTTGCCGCGCTGACGGGCCAGCTCCAGCCGCCAGCCGTTGAGGGCATTGAGGATAGCGGCAACCGTCTCCTGCTCACCTTCCCAACCGGCGCTGATGGCATCAAAGGCTTCTAAACGCAGCGCACGTATCGGGCTGGAGAGCAGATTGCTCGCCTCGGCCAGCCCCATCTCGCGGCCATCAATGGTTAACCGGATCTTGCCCACCAGATCGTTGTAGAGGTTGCCCCAGGCGTGCAGGCCATCGGTACCCAGACCGATCACCAGTTGCTCCGCCTCCACCGGCAAGCGCTGATCCTGCAAACGACGCTCGTGGCGCAGGCGGTACGCCTCCTCACCGAGCAGTGGATCACTCATCAGCGCGGCGAATTTCTCTTCCGGCAACGCCAGCATCAGATCTTCCACCGGCGCCAGCGTCTTGAACAGATCGGCATTAAGGGCGCGGGCACGAGACGCCAGCTGTTTGGCCTGCGGATCCCGCGCATCCTGACTGCCGCGGCACGCGGCCAGAATGGCGACGTTCCAGCCGATATGGCGAATATCACGGGCGCGCAGCCGCACTTCCCGCAAGAAATCCAGCAGCGCAGCTGCATCGTCGCGTACCCCGTCCAGACCCGCCATATAGCTGGTCAGCTCTTCCAGCGCGTGGCGGGCTGCGCGCATGTCCGCTTCCAGCTCTGGGCTGTCGAGGCCCGGGTAGATATGGTCGTTATTCCACTGTTGTTGATACATAACTTCTCGCAAAGGCCTTTATCGGGAGGCGCAACAGACCTGCGGGCAGCAAGTCCGACACCGGGCAACCCGAAGGCCAAAAAATGAAGAGAGGAAAAAAGAGACAATGGCCCGCAAGCTCGCTTATCCCTTGGCCGGGGCAAGACGGCTCACCAGCGTCATCACGGCAACCAGCAGCAGACCCGCCACCACACCGGCCACGGCGTTGAGCAGAGTCGGCGTCACCGCCGCCAGTACGGCCCCTACTGTGGGCAGGGTAGCAACGACAGCGGCTGCGCCTTCAATCAGGTGATGGGCAAAAGGCCAGCCATGCACCAGAATGCCGCCGCCCACCATAAACATGGCGATGGTGCCGACCAGTGCCAACAGGTGCATCAGACGGGGCGCCGTCACCAGCAGCCCCTGCCCCACCGCGCGGCGCAGGGCGCTGCCATCGGGCTTTTGCAGCAGATGCAGACCGATGTCATCGAGCTTGACGATCAGCCCCACCAACCCGTAGACCCCGATGGTCATCAGCAGGGCGATGCCTGCCACTACCGAGAGCTGCAGCGCGAGGCTTGCTCCCTGTACCGTGCCAAGGGCGATGACGATGATCTCGGCAGAGAGAATAAAATCGGTGCGGATCGCTCCCTTCACCTTCTGCTGCTCAAACGCGGCCAAATCATCGGGAATAGGAGCAGTGTGTGCCTCACCCCCGCTCACTTCATGAGGCAGGAACTTGTGGGCCAGCTTCTCGGCCCCCTCAAAGCAGAGGTAGGCGCCTCCCAGCATCAAGAGTGGCGTGATAAGCCAGGGCACCAGCGCACTGATGGCGATGGCTGCGGGCACCAGAATCAGCTTGTTGCGAAATGACCCCTTGGCCACCGCCCACACCACCGGCAACTCCCGCTCGGCGCGCACCCCGGAAACCTGCTCCGCGTTGAGGGCCAGATCATCCCCCAACACCCCGGCAGTCTTCTTCGCCGCCATCTTGGTCATCAGCGCCACGTCATCGAGCACGCTGGCGATATCGTCGAGCAGGGCCAACAAACTGGTTCCAGCCATATCAAAGATCCCTTATATCAGTGAGAAACGTCTTCCCGAAAAATGTCTCGCGCTTGTTCACCACGACCGTGGTCATCAGCGCCACGTCATCAAGCACGCTGGCGATATCATCGAGCAGGGCCAACAAACTGGTTCCGGCCATATCAAAGATTCCTTATATCAGTGAGAACAACCCCGGGAGAGAGGTTTACGTCCCGATAACCACCAAGGTCAACAGGACCACCTCATGGCGATCGCAGGCCATCATCGGCCGAGCCAAGAATCCGGTGCTCACCATCGGGGGTTACGTCTTTCGGGCAAAAGATGGCACAGTGTAACGAGAAGCCGCCGTTTCGGCAGCACCCCTGAGCCATTTGTTCCTGGTTCCCTCTGAATCACCTCAAGGAGTTCCCATGCAACCCTGGCAACCTCTGCTCGCTCTCTGGTTTGGCGACGAAGCCGATGACGTCCTGCGGGCCACACGGCAAGCCCCCCTCTGGTGGGGAAAAAGCAGCGAAACGGATGCCCTGCTAGCCAGCCGCTTTGGCGAGCAGGCAGAGGCCGCAGCCAAGGGCAGTCTCACCCACTGGGCCGATCTCCCCAGCGGTCGGCTGGCGCTGCTCCTGCTGCTTGACCAGCTGCCCCGCAATATCCATCGCGGCACGCCTGCGGCCTTTGCCCAGGATCCGCTGGCACGGGATCTCTGCCTGAAAGGGCTATCCATCGGGGCGGACAAATCCCTCTCGCCACTGGAGCGGGTCTTCTTCTATCTGCCGCTGGAACATGCCGAATCCCGCGAACAACAGGCTAGAAGTGTGGCGCTGTTCGAGGCACTCGCTGCCGAGCAGGCTGGCACACCGGCGCAGGCGACCTTCGCGGGCTTTGCCGACTTTGCCCGTCGTCATCAGGTGATCATCGAACGCTTTGGCCGCTTTCCCCACCGAAACGACATTCTGGGTCGCACCAGCACACCGGAAGAGGCGGCATTTTTGCAGCAACCGGGCTCAGGCTTCTAAGCAGGTCATATAAAAAATCCCCGCCAGCTGGCTGGCGGGGATAGCAGATGGATAACAACCGTCAGCATTACTGAATGCGGTAACGGGATATCTGCTGGTGGATACTCTCGGTGGTGACATTGAGCTCCTCGGCTGCGGCAGAGGTCTCCTCTGCTGTGCTGCTGGTTTGCTGCACGACCTGAGCTATCTGCTCCACCTGATGAGCGATCGACTCGGCGGCCGAACTCTGCTCGCGGATGGCATTGGTGATCTCGCCCACCTGCTCCATCACCCGGTGCGACGCACTGCGGATCTCGGCAATAATGGCACCACTCTCTGTCGCCATGGTGACCCCCTGGCTCACCTTCTCCTCCACCAGATGCATGCGGGAGACCGTATTGTTCGACTCCTGCTGGATCGCCTCTACCGTGGCGGAGATCTCCTGGGTGGATTGCGCCGTCCGCTCTGCCAGTTTGCGCACTTCATCTGCCACCACCGCAAAGCCACGGCCGGACTCCCCGGCCCTCGCCGCCTCAATGGCCGCGTTCAAGGCCAGCAAGTTGGTCTGCCCCGCCACATCACGGATCACGTTGACCACACCGCCAATGCGCGAAATGCCCTCACCCAGCGCAATGACCTCGGCCGAGGCCTGCCGGATCGAGTCGGCTATCTCGTTGATGGCATGGACGGTGCGCTCGATGGTCCGGCCCCCCTCGGTCGCCAGCTGCCCCGACTCGTTGGTGATGCGGCTCGTCTCCAGAGTGCGCTGGGAGATATCTGTGATGCTGACCGTCATCTCTTCGACACCGGCGGCTATCAGACTGGTGGCATCATTGGCCTGATTAGCCGAGCTGGCCAAGTGTTGCGCTGCCTGAGAGAGGGATTCGGCAGTGCTCTTGATCTGCAAGCTGCCGACGGAAAATTCGGTAAATGTCTGCTGCAAGGTATCGAGCAGACGGTTGACCGCATTGAGAGTCAGGCCAATCTCATCCTGCTGTTTCACATCCGCTCTGAGGGTAAAGTTGAGGTCGCGCTGGATCCGGGTCAGGGTATCCATGGCGGTGCGAAGAGGATTGGCCACCTGATTGAACAACCAGACAAACAGCCCCATCGTCAGCACAATGGTGCCACCGGCGATAAACAGCAGGGTTTGCAGGCTGTTGTCGTAGTTCTCCTGGCCCTGCTTCTTGAGCGCCAGTCCCAAATCCATATTGAAGTTGACGTGAAGCTCGATTGCCTTGGCAAACTGCTGGAACACTCTGGTGGCTTCTCCCGCCAGCATGTCTCGCGCTTCATCGTTCTTGTTTTGTCTGGAGAGCTGCAGAACCTTGTCTATCTCCTGATAATATTGCGCGACAATACGTTGATCATCGTCGGTCAGGCGCCGATCTTCATCATTGGAGAGCATCTCAGCTTTGTATTTGTCGAGCAGTGAAGTGATCTGTCCCTGTATCTCGGTGATACCCGTTTCGATCTGCTGCATCTTGCCGGTGTCGGTATTGAGCACATGTGTCTGCACCAGCGAGTGCAATTCATAGAAATCGGCCTGCACTTCCTTAATCAGCGAAATACTGGGCACCGTATTGTCCGTCACATAGCCTAAATCCCGGTTGGCCGAATCGAGGCGGTTGATACTGAACCAACTGAGAAAAATGAGCGTCAGCATCACCAGCAGCGCGATCAGTTGCAGTCGACGAGCAATATTCATAACCGTACACTCCAGATGAAAACTATCTAGCAGTGTAGACGAGCCATAAACAACAACGGCCCGCATTGGCGGGCCGTTGTTGTTTATTTTTCATGGCGTTGTGATCAGGCTTTGGCTGGCTCACTCTCGCCCAGCGCGACGGTTTCACCCAGACTGTCTTCGGTCTTGGCCACCACGCTGGCGGCGATGGCGTTGCCCAGCACGTTGGTGGCAGAGCGGCCCATGTCGAGGAAGTGATCGATCCCCAGCAGCAGCAGGATGCCCGCTTCCGGAATATGGAATTGGTTCAGGGTGGCGGCAATCACCACCAGAGAGGCGCGCGGTACCCCGGCCATCCCCTTGGAGGTGACCATCAGCAGCAGCAGCATGGTGATCTGCTGGGCCATGGAGAGCTCGATTCCATACGCTTGGGCAATGAACATCACCGCGAAGGTGCAGTACATCATTGAGCCGTCGAGGTTGAAGGAGTAACCCATCGGCAGCACGAAGCTGGCAATGCGCTTGTCACAACCGAACTTCTCCAGACGATCCAGGGTCTTCGGATAGGCGGCTTCAGAGCTGGCGGTCGAGAAGGCGAGCAGGATGGGTTCGCGGATCATCGCCAGCAGCTTGATGACACGACCACGCAGGAAGACGCTGCCCATGGCGATCAGCAGCAGCCAGAGGCAGGCCAGCGCGATGTAGAACTGGGCCATAAAGCTGCCGTAGGTAACCAGAATACCCAGCCCCTCTTTGGCCACCATGGCGGCGATGGCGCCAAATACCGCGAACGGCGCAAAGTTCATCACGTAACCGGTCACTTTCAGCATGATCTCGGCAGCGCTGGCCATCAGCACCACCACCGGCTTGGCCAGATCGCCGAGCGCAGCGGCGGCCAGACCGAAGAAGAGTGAGAAGACCACGATCTGCAGGATCTCGTTGGTGGCCATTGCCTCTACCACGCTTTTGGGGATGGCGTGGGTCACGAAATCTTTCAGGGTAATGGCACCGGCAGCAATGCCCGAGCTGGCGGTGTCATTGGGCAGGGAGAGCGAAAGCCCCACACCCGGCTGCATCAGGGTCACCATCACCAGACCCAGGCTCAGGGACATCAGGGAGGCCAGCATAAACCAGCCGAGGGTCTTGGCACCGATACGCCCCACGGTGCGGGTGTCGCCCATCTTGGCGATACCGACCACCAGGGTGGTGAAGACCAGGGGAGCGATGATCATCTTGATCAGTCGCAGGAAGATATCGGTCAGGATCGTGATGTTATTGGCAAAATCCGCAGCCTGATCTGCGGCAAACATCCGATAGCCCTGGCCGGTGAGGATGCCAAACATCATGGAGATGAGGATGGCGACCGTCAGTTTATTCATTTTCATGGGGGAGTCCCGGTTTTGATTGGTGCAAGCCGTAAACGGTGGCATGGGAGCCACAACAGTCCGTTTTTGTGATCCGAGCCGTTGATTCCTGGCGGCTGGTATGCTGGGAGAATGCCTAAAAGCAGGGGGTAAATCTAGAGGCTTTCTCCAGAATTTTATCCTGCCATTAGGTGTATGTGATATAGATCTTGCAAACCACCAATATTAATCACTGTTTATTTTGATTTCAGCGAGATATTTCGCATCCAGAGTTCGCTCATCGAGTGCCCGTGGCAACAGGCGAAAAGTGAGCAGCGCCGAGATGGTATGCTGCACCTGCATCTGGGCCATAAAGAGATCCGGCTCATCCTCGTCAAAGCCGAAGATCGGCCGTGATGGGGTCACCCTGACGGCATCGCGGTTAATGGTCAGCTCATCGACCTTGAGCCAGGAGTAACCCTCTGCCAGTGCCAGCTCCCCTGCCCGCTTGAGCACATATTTGCGGGCGGTCTCCCTGTCCACCAGATCGTTGCCGACAAACTCCAGCTGCCACTTGTCCGGGCCAAGCCGGGTCTGGGAAAAACCGGTCTGGCCGTTCCAGAATGACTTTTCACTCTGGTAAGGGGTGGCGCAGCCCACCAGCAGCAGGGTGAGCATCAGCAGACAACAGGGTTTAGATACGGATGCAGACACGAGAGGCCTCGCCAGGCAAATGAGCAACAGAGTTGTTACTACACCATAAAGCGCGGTGACTGCACAATCTGCTCACGCCAGCAGCGACCAGCGTGCATCACCACAGGCTTCACGCCTGTGCGGCGAATCGCAGGCAAAAGAAAAGGCCTTGTCGTTTGACAAGGCCTTTACCGGGGAATTTGGTCGGTGTGAGAGGATTCGAACCTCCGACCCTCTACACCCCATGCAGATGCGCTACCTGGCTGCGCTACACACCGACGGAGTCAGCTCGGCTGACGGGGGCAGAGTTTATGGAGATGACCCCGCCCTGTCAACAGGGAAACGCCGCCAATTCCTCGGCCACGGTGCGTTCGCCTGCTTTGCGAACAATCAGCGGTTAAAGGTCAGCCGCTTGCCCAGGATCTGGTCAGTCACCTGCCCGTTTTGCCAGGCGATCTGGCCATTCACCAGCGTCATCTCCACCGTGCTGTGGAAGCGGTAGCCGTTGAAGGGTGACCAGCCACAGTGGTAGAGGATGTTGTCGTCGTTGACCACATAGGGCTTGCCCAGATCCAACAGCACCAGATCGGCGAAGTAGCCCTCGCGGATATAACCGCGATCCTGCACCTGGAAGCGCTCGGCTACCGCGTGGGAGGTCTTCTTGACGATAGTCTCCAGGGTAAACACGCCGTTGTGGTAGAGCTCCAGCAGCGCCTGCAAAGAGTGCTGCACCAGCGGTACGCCGGACGGCGCCTTGAAGTAGCTGTTCTGCTTCTCTTCCCAGGTGTGGGGCGCGTGGTCGGTGGCGATGATGTCGAGCACGTCGTTGCGTACCGCATCCAGCAGTGCCTGCTGGTCGGCGGCACTCTTCACCGCAGGGTTGCACTTGATCAGGCTGCCCTGGGTCTCGTAATCGGCTTCATTGAAGAAGAGGTGGTGAACGCACACCTCGGCGGTGATGTTCTTGTCCTTCAGCTCGCTCAGGTCGTGGCTGGCGGTAAACAGCGACAGCTCCTTGGCCGAGGTCAGATGCAGCACATGCAGCTTGGCACCGTATTTTTTCGCCAGCGCCACCGCCATGCTGGAGGATTTGTAGCACGCCTCGTCACTGCGAATGCGGCCGTGCTCGCCCATCGGCACATTCTCGCCCCACTTGGCTCGCGCCGCCTCTTCGGCCTTGGCAATGGTCGGGGTGTCTTCGCAGTGGGTGACGATCATCACCGGACTTTCGCGGAAGATGGCCGCCAGGGTCTCCTGATTGTCCACCAGCATGTTGCCGGTCGAGGAGCCCATAAACACCTTGACCCCGCAGGACTGCTTGGGGTCGAGACGCTTGATCTCTGCAAGGTTGTCGTTGGTGGCGCCGAGATAGAAGCTGTAGTTGGCGACGGAGGAGTTGGCGGCGATCTGGTATTTGGCTTCGAGGGCGTCGAGGGTGGTGGTCTGGGGATTGACGTTGGGCATTTCCATGAAACTGGTGGTGCCACCGGCGACGGCGGCGCGGGATTCGCTGGCGATGGTCCCCTTGTGGGTCAATCCCGGCTCCCGGAAGTGGACCTGATCATCGATCATTCCGGGGATGAGGTGGCGACCTGCCGCATCGATAACCAGCGCATCGGGCGCCTCGATATCCGGGGCAATGCGGGTAATCCGTTCCCCCTCGATCAACACATCGGAGGCATAGATGCGGCCTTCGTTGACCAGGGTGGCATTTTTGATAAGCAGTTTGTTCATGGGGGGTTCCAGTTCCTTTGCCGATAATCGCGGGTCATAATAGCGCAAAACTGCCCTTTCTCTGTAGCAAGGCCTGACTGATGAAGTTATTTGTAAGAGATTTGACCGTGATCGACTCCAGCTACCTCTGCGAACGCCGCGGCATGGTGGGCGAGAGCTGGCTGGTAGATATCGAAATGAGCGGTGAGCTCAACGAAATGAGCATGCTGCTGGACTTTGGCCGGGTAAAGAAGCTGATCAAGTCGATCATCGATGAAGAGGTGGACCACAAGCTGCTGGTGCCGACAGAGTGCCCGCTGATCCACGTCGAGACACTGGATGGCGACGAAAGCACAGTGGATCTGCTGCGCCAGGGGCGCTCCATCCATCTGCGCTGCCCATCCCAGGGCTTCGCCTTTATCCCGGCACCGCAAGTTGATAAAGAGTCGGTGACCCGCTACCTGCTGGCGGTGCTGGCCAAACGGCTACCGGGCAATATCAAGGATCTCTCCCTGACCCTGCGTCAGGAGGCGATCACCGGTGCCTTCTACCACTACAGCCACGGCCTGAAAAAGCACGATGGCAACTGCCAGCGCATCGCCCACGGCCACCGCTCCCCCATCGAGATCCACGTCGATGGTGAGCGCGACCAGGAGCTTGAGTTCAACTGGGCCGAACGCTGGGGCGATATCTACCTCGGCACCGAAGAGGACAAGGTGGCACTGACCGAGCTCACCTTGAGCCCCCGCGCCAATGCCCAGCTTGGCGAGCATCACACCGGCTTCAAATATATGGCGCCCCAGGGGCTGTTCCAGCTGGCCATCCCCACCGCCGAGGTAGAGATGATCGACACCGACACCACGGTCGAGCTGCTGGCCTGCTACATCGCCCGCGAAGTGAAGAAGATGGTGGGCGACAAGTTCGTCAAGATTGTCGCTTATGAAGGGGTCGGCAAGGGCGCCATCGCCTACGCGTAATTCCTGCGTTGACTACCGCAATAACAAGGCCCCGCATCTGCGGGGCCTTGTTATTTCAACTCTCGACCATCAGGCGCTGAGGCGGAAGCGCTTGACCAGGCTCTCCTGCTGCTCGGCAAGGGAGTCCAGCTGCTGGCTGGTCTCGGCTACCCGCTCAATCCCCTGATAGTTGAGATCCGAGATATCGGAGATGCGGTTGAGGTTGGTGGCAATGTCGGCGCTGGTGGCCTGCTGCTGCTCAGCGGCAGAGGCGATCTGGCTCGACATGTCGCTGATCAGCACCACAATCCCCTGCACCTCCTCCATGGCGTTGTTGGCGTGGGAGCTCTGTTCGACGCAACTGTCCATCTCGCGGGAGCACTCCTGCATCACGGTTACCGCCTTGGCGACCCCCTGCTGCAGGTTCTCGATCATGGTCTGGATCTCGCTTGTGGACTGGGCGGTGCGGCCCGCCAGACTGCGCACCTCATCCGCCACCACCGCAAATCCGCGCCCCTGATCGCCGGCCCGCGCCGCCTCAATGGCCGCGTTGAGAGCCAACAGGTTGGTCTGCTCGGCAATGCCGCGAATGACATCGAGGATGTTGCCTATCTGGCTGCTCATGGCGCTCACATCACCAATCACCTTGCCGGTCTGTTGCAGCTTGCCCGCCAGCTGATGGGTGGTGGTGATATTGCCCGCCATCACCTTGCGTCCCATCTCGGAGGCCTTCTCCACATCCTGCACCCGCTCCAGAGTCTGGTTGGCAGCCTGCGCCACCTCGCGCACCGAGGCCTCCATCTGGGTCATGGCGGCGGCGACCGAGGCGGTCTCCTGGCGCTGTTTCTCCAGATCCGCCCGTACCGATTCGGTGGTATGGCGGTTGCCGTGGGCGGCATCGTTAAGCTGGGCCGACGCTTGTGAAAGCTGCGCCAGCACCTCCCCCATCTGGGCAATCAGCAGGTTGATCTGGCTGCCCAGCTGACCAAATTCATTCTTGCTCTGAAAACCGATGCGCTGGGTCATATCGCCCTGGGTTACTTCGGTCAGCACCCGCAGCAACTCCCTGAGCGGACGGCGAATGGCCTTGCCTAGGGTATAAGCCACCAGCATGGCAATCAGGATGGCGACCGCTATGCTGGCTCCCTGAGTCAGGGTGCTCTGGCTCTGTGCGGCTTTGGCATGCTGAATGCTCTGGTTCATCAGTTGCTGGCTCTGAGAGGTGACCCGCTCAAGCCGATCCTGAATTGCCACGATGAGCGCACTCGCCTGCTTGCTCTTCTCCCGCATCTGCTCCTGCTGTTGCATCAGCGCCAGATACTGGGCCAGGACACCTTCATTACCGGTCGTATCGCGCACGAAACCGTGGACGTAGTGACCCATGTTGTTGTCGAAATCCTTGAGCTCACCCTGCAGATCCTTGATGGTGCTGTTGAACCCCTCGATCTGCATCCTGTTGCGCTTGAGCGCAGCTTCAATGGGGGCCGGAATGCTCTGGTTGAGGGCATCCATGGTGGAGAGTTCGATAGCGGAAAGCTTGGTGGTCAGGGTCTCGGAGAGCATCTTGATGAAGCTGTCGTCGATGGTGATCATCATGTCCCCCAGACTCTTCTTGAACTGGGGCAAGCTGACCTGAAACTGCCCCTTGGCCAGATTGACCTTGTGCAATCGGGTGAGCAGCGCCTCGTGTTCGCCCGGCAGGGTATCGGTCAGTTGCAGGTAGCTGTCGACCTGCTGGCTCAGAGTGCCCATCTCCCCTTGCAGTTCGGGGTGGTGGGCGACCTGCTGGCGCAAGGCATCGAGGCTCTTGCCCACCGCGGCCGTGGCCTGTTTCAGTTCGGCCACTTCGGCAGGCAGCTGTTTGGGGTCCTGCTCGGTGAGCACATCCCCCAGCCACTTGTTGGCACTGAGCAGGGTGATCTGGGTCTGGCTGCTGGCAATCACCAGCGGCATAGACTGCCGGGTCACCTGTTCCAGCGCTCCCCCCAGAGTATTCTGACTACGAAATGTGAGTAGTGAACTGGCCACCATCACGGCCACCAGGATCGCGAAGCCAAGGTAGACTCGCTGCAAGATGGAGAGATCCGACATTGTTTGTTTCATTATTGTCCCGCTGTATATGCAAAAGTCCCTTGCCTGAGTACCCCGTCCTTTTGATACCCTGCAGACCCCTGAACAGGCGCTGCAGATGACGTCCCTCTGGCTATCGGTATTCTTAACAATAACTGAAGGGAATGGGACATCAGCTGTGTCAAATCTCGGCTTGTGTCACACTTGACGCGCTGCTCGCCTTCTTTCGGGAGCCGCTTGGGATGCAAGTTCAATTTTCTTTTTCATATAAGGGAGTTAGCCATGGCGCAAGAAACCATTTTCAGCAAAATCATCCGTAAAGAGATCCCTGCCGACATCCTTTATCAAGACGATCTGGTCACCGCATTCCGGGATATCCAGCCCAAGGCCAAGACCCATATCCTGATCATCCCGAATGTGCTGATCCCCACCGTCAATGACGTGGAAGCCGAACATGAACTGGCCCTTGGCCGGATGTTCACCGTGGCCCGCAAGCTGGCAAGCGATGCGGGCATCGCCGAAGATGGCTACCGCCTCATTATGAACTGCAACCGCCACGGCGGGCAGGAGGTCTACCACATCCACATGCATCTGGTCGGCGGCGAGCCGTTGGGACCGCTGCTCAGCCTGTAATGAATCGCAACGCCTCAACCTGCCGCAGCGCCCTGTTGCTCTGCGGCGCCCTGCTGTTGCTGGGGGGCTGCGCCTCCCGCTGGCAAGACATGTTCGTCTCCTACTCCGATCAGATGGTGCCGCTGCGCAACCAGCTGCTGCTGGGCCATGCCGCCGAAGCGCTGCCCGAGGTGCGCGACTCCACCCTCGGCGATGACACCTTTATCCTCGATCGCCTTGAAGAGGGGCGCATCGCCTGGCTGGCGGGTCAGGATGCGGGCAGCAAGCAGGCGTTCACCGCCGCCGACAGCCGCCTTCAGTGGGAAGACAATCAGGCCGAATACCGGCTGAGCCACGGTCTGGATCAGGTGGGCAGTCTGCTCACTAACGATCAGTCGATGGCCTATCGTACTCCCGATTACGAACGCACCATGCTGCATCACTATCTGGCACTCAACTATCTGCAACGGGGTGATGCCAATGGCGCCCTGGTGGAGGTGCGTCGGGCCAATCAGGTGCAGGAACAGGCCCTGAAACGGCGAGCCGATGAGGTGCGCAAGGCGAAGGAAGAGAGCGAAGAGGTCGAAGCAGAAGGCGAGATGCGCCAGCTGATGTCGCGCGGCGCACCGGATCTCGACCGGTTGATCGGCAAGGTCAAAAACGGTTTTCAGAACGCCTACACCTTCTATTTTTCCGCCGTGCTCTATGAGGCGGCCGGGGATCTCAACGATGCCTGGGTCGACTATCAGCGCGGCTACCAGATAGCGCCGGACAACCGCAGCCTGCAAGATGCCTTGCTGCGTCTGGCGCGGCTGCGTGGCTCACCGGACGAGATCCGCGAGACCGAGAAAAAGATAGGCCGCAAAGCGCCGCCGCTTGCAAAAGATCAAGGCCAGCTGGTGGTGCTGTTTGAAGATGGTTTGATCCCGGCACGGCGCGAACTGTTCCTGCCGCTCCCCATCTCCACCTCCCGCGGCGATTTTCGCACCTTTACCGTCGCCATCCCCTATTACGATAATCGGGCCAGCGACACCGGCCCGCTGACGGTGGAAGTCGGCAAGCGGGTCGAGCAGACCAGCGAGCTGGTCAGGCTGGAAGCGCTGGCCGCCAAAGATCTGCAGGAGCGGCTGCCCGGCATGCTGACCCGCCAGGCGCTGCGACTGGTGGCCAAGGAGCAGATGCGCCGCACCGCCGCCAAAGAGGGAGGGGATGTGGGCAATATTCTGGTGGGGATCTTCAACACCCTCTCGGAGCGGGCCGATACCCGCAGTTGGCTGACGCTGCCAGCGCAGGCATCGAGCTGGCAGGGGATGGTGCCGGCAGGTGAAATCAATCTCACCCTGGGCGCGGGGGCAGCGCAGCGGCAATTGCCGCTCACCATCCACAAGGGCCGCACAACCCTGGTCTGGGTACAGCGCCTCGGCGCCGGTCTGACCACCAGGGTGATGCCGCTCTGAGCAGACGGCGAAGAGAGATGAGCAAGACAATTAACCGGGCAGGCACACTCGCGGCCCCACTCACCCCGATTAAGGAGAGCAAGATGAAAGCATACGGGTTGGCCCTCGGGCTCGCGCTGCTGCTGACCGGCTGCGCCACCAACACCTCCGGCGTGGCGCTCTATGGCCCGGCGGGCGGTGCACCAGTGGCAGAGCAGCATCAAAACGTCAACGTCACCCTGACCGAGCTGAGCCGCCGCCAGCAAAATGGCCTGCTGCAGGTCAATGTGGCTGCCGCCAGCACCCAGCGCGGCGACAACAAGCTGCAATATATCTTCTATTGGTATGATGAGGCCGGTCAGGAGGTCGCCAGCGATGGCCGCGGCTGGACCCCCATCAAGCTGCATGGCTATCAGACCCGCACCCTCTCTGCCCTGGCGCCCAGCCCGGCGGCGCAAGGTTACCGGATTTACGTACGCGAAGTGATTGAGGAATCCTACTGATGAAAATGAATCATGCCCTGCTGATATTGACCTCTGCATTGCTCTTGGGCGGCTGCTCCAGCACTACCGTCAGCTATGGCGATCCCACTGAAACCGAAACCGTCACCGTCGATTACGGCTCAAGCGATCTGCAGGCAATCGCCGACAAGATGGCGGACTCCATGCTCGCCTCCCCGGCCACCCGCGAGATCACCGCATCTGGTCGTCCGGTGATGTTTATGGACTCCATCCGTAACAAGACCTCCGAGCACATCGATACCGAAGCCATCACTGACACCATCCGCACCAAGTTGCTGCGGGCCGGCAAGTTCCGCTTCGTCGACATGAGCAAGGTGGCCGCCGTCAAGCAGCAGCTCGAATACCAGCAGAGCAGCGGCATGGTGGATCCTGCCTCCATGGTGCGTCTGGGCAAGCAGACCGGTGCCCGCTACATGGTCTATGGCAACCTCGCCAGCATCGTCAAGGACAATGGCAAGGTGAAAGATGTCTACTACCAGATGACCATGAACCTGATGGATCTGCAAAACGGCGAACTGCTGTGGGCCGATCAGAAAGAGATCCGCAAACAGGCGAAGAAATCCACCTTTGGCTGGTAACAGGCTCCCGGTGACAGGCAACTGTGATCCGCTACTGGCCAGCCTGCCCGCCCCCTGGCGGGAGGGGCAGCTGGAACCACTCGGGTTAGGCCTGACCAACTGCAACTATCGACTGCGCCTCCCCTCGGGGCGCTGTTACTTTTTGCGTCAAGGGCACCCCGATCCGCTGCGCCTTGGCATCGACCGCTCCACCGAGTGGCAGCTTTATCAGGGGGCGATGGCCGAAGGGTTGGCGCTGCCCTGCCACTATGGCGATCCCGCCAGCGGTCTGATGTTGCTCGAATGGTGCGATGAGCCAAACTGGGTACACGCGGCGCCACCGGAAGCCGATCAGCCCCATCTGCTGGCAGAGGTGCTGCGCAAGCTCCATCGCCTGCCGCTACCTGCGGTGGTGATGGCGGTGCGGGCTCACGCCGCAGGCTATCGCGCCAGACTGGCCCACATTCCCTCCTGGCTGCCCGCCCTGGAGCGGAGCTTGCTCGCCAGCAGTGAGCCAAATGATTGCTGGCGCCCTTGCCACCATGATCTCAATCCGGCTAACTTGTTGGGAAGCAAACCCTGGGTCATCGACTGGGAGTATGGCGCGGCAGGTCACCCCGGCTTTGAGCTCGCCAGCATCCAGCGCACCCATGAGTGGCCCGCCGAGCGGCGCGACGAGCTGGAAGCGCACTATCTGCAGGCCCTGCCGCGCCACCAGTGGCCTGATTTTCGAAGCGAGGCATTTTTACCCTGGGTCGACTATATCGGCCTGCTCTGGGCACTGCTGATGGCAGAGCAACAGCCCTCACTCGACTATGACACCCTGATCGCCATCAACCGGCAACGACTGGAGTAACAGATGATAAACAAGGTGCGCTGGCACAAGCCGAAAACCTGGGGTCTGCTGCTGATCGGCCTGCTGCTGACCGGCTGCTCCACCCGGGTGATCTACTACTGGCTCGATACCGCCATCATCTGGCAGCTGGATGACTACTTTGCCCTCTCCTATTCGCAGAAGGATCTGCTCAGCCGCGAAGTGAAGGGGCTGATGGCCTGGCATCGCCAACACGAGCTACCGCGCTACGCCAGGGATCTCGACGCGCTGGCCAAAGCAGTGGCCAGCCCCATGACGCCGGAGCAGATCTCGACCAACCTAGATGCGGTGCAGCAGAGCCTGACCCGCACGCTGGAAAATACTATCCCCCGCGCGGTCAGGCTGGCGCGCACCCTGACCGACGAGCAGGTAGCCCGCTTTATGACCGATCGGGTCAAGCGGCAACAGGAGCGGCAAAAGGACTTTGCCACTGAGCCCAAAGAGCAGATGCTGGCGGAGTTTCGCGACAAGATGAACAAGCGGCTCGAGTTCTGGATTGGCGAGGTGAAACCTGCACAGGCGCCACTGGTGGCCCAGTGGGCCGAATGGCAATACGAGCTGATGCCCCCCTGGCTCGAGTTTCAGGAGTCCTGGACCCAGGAGCTGGACAGGCTGATGAAGCAGCGCCAGAGTCCCGACTTCACCCGCGAGCTGACCAACCTGCTGGCCGAGGGGGATGGACTGATGGATGGCCGTTTTACCGGCTATACCGAGCAGTCGCGCCAACGTACCGTCAACTGGCTGAGCGCCATGAGCCAGTCGCTGGATATCTCTCAGCGGGCCCATCTCTACTCCCTGCTTAAGGGTTATGTCCGCGACTTCAAGCAGATGAGCGGCAGCTGACGAGCGGCACCGAATGGTGCCATGCTCCCGGGGCAACCTTGTTCAAACCGGGCGCTTATGGTAGTTTGCCCTTTCTATTTATCGGGAATTAACTTTTTGCGCCTTATCGACAAAGTAAAACTGGTGCTGGTAACTCTGGTTATTGCCTTCACCCTGCTTTGTTCCATCGCCCGAATGGAAGGCCCGCTGCTACCCGCATCTCCCCAGAGTGAACAGCAGCAGACTCAGGTGTTCAATCAGCTTAGCGACAGCGATGATGGCATCATCAAGTTTGTCGGCAGCCATCAGAATCACCTGCTGCGTCTCGAACAATCCCTGCGCAGTGACAACCAGCCCAAGAGTGTGGTCTACGAGCTGATCCAGAGCTGGTCGGCCCAGGCCATCCTGCTGTTACTGCTCGGCTGGCTGATGCTGGCCCCCGAGCTCTATCACAAACAGAGTTTTCGCGATCGCTTCGGTGCGATCCATCGGCGCCATCTACAGCGCCAACATCTGCAATACCGCTTCACCCAGAGCTATCTGAACGCCTGACCCCGGAGGGGCTGACACATCCACTGTTTGCTCATCTCCTCTTCCTGACGGATCCGGCAACTGCCTGATCCGCATCTGATGCATCCCATTTTTTGCGCCTTGCCGAGCCTTGATGCTATCGGCCCGGACACCATTCTCCTGACAGAGGCTTGTTTGCCATGAGAAAGAGCAATCGCACCGTTCTCAACCGCATGAGCAAGTGGCAGTACGCACTGCTGCTGTTGATGCTGTTGACCTTTACCTTTTACTCCCTGCCCACCTTTTTCGGTGAGCAGCCCTCCCTTGGCCTGCACGGACAGCAGCGCCTGACCACCCAGCAACAGATGTTGCTGAGCGACAAGCACCTGACACCGGTCAAGGTGATCGAGCAACCTGAGCGGGTCGAGCTGGTCTTTGACAGCCAGGGCGAGCAGCAGCGAGCCAAGCAGTTGCTGGAGCAGCAAGGGGTCGACAGTGCCGCCCTGACCCTGGAGTTTCACTCCAACGCGCCGGCATGGATCACCCGCCTCGGCGCCGATCCCATCAAGCTGGGACTCGACCTGCGTGGCGGCTCCCAGCTGCTGATCGGGGTGGACGTGGACTTTGTCATCGACAATCAGACCAAGAATCTGGTGGATACCCTGCGCACCCGTTTCCGTGAAGCCAATCTGCGCGGCGCCAGCGTCACGCGCACGGCACAGGGCGCCGTAGCCGTCACCCTGCCGGAGGTGGCCGAACAGGAGAGCTGGCTCGCCATCATCAAGGAGAGTGCCGGTACCCGTCAGGATCAGTGGAAGCTGACCCGCTCCGGCAATGATCTGAAACTGGTGCTGAGCGAGGCTGAGCGTACCCTGCTGGTCAACAACGCCGTGACCCAAAACCTGTCGATCCTGAAAAAACGGATCAACGAGCTCGGCATTGTCGAGGCCTCGGTGGTGCGTCAGGGCCAAGATGGCATCCGTATCGAACTGCCCGGGGTGCACAACCCCAAGCAGGCGAAAGAGGTGATCGGGGCCACCGCCTCGCTGGCCTTCTACGAGGCCAAAGCCGACAGCCACTTCTATATCGCCGATCGCAACGGCCAGGCCGTCGGCATGGCGCGCAAGCCGGTACTCACCGGAGAGCACATCGTCGATGCCCGCGCCAATATGGGCGAGATGGGTCAACCCCAGGTCAATATCGTGCTCGACACCCTGGGTGGCAGCAAGATGAACCAGTTCAGCCGCCAGCATGTGGGCAAGCCGATGGCGACCGTCTTCACCGAGTACAAAACCAACGCCCTGGGCAAACTGCGCGCCCAGAGCGAGGTGATCAACGTCGCCACCATCCAGACCGCCCTTGGCAACCAGTTCCGTATCACCGGCATTGGCAGTCTGCCGGAAGCGCAAGAGCTGGCCATGCTGCTGCGTGCCGGCGCCCTCACCGCCCCGCTCAAGATCCTGGAGGAGCGCTCCATTGGCCCGACGCTGGGGATGCAGAATATCGAGGCAGGCTTCACCGCGCTGGCCTTCGGCATGGCAGGCATGATGCTGTTCATGATGGCCTGGTACCGCAAATTCGGCTGGGTTGCCATCACGGCGCTGGTCGCCAACCTGTTGATGCAGGTCGGCATGCTGGCAGTGCTGCCGGGCGCCGTGCTGACCCTGCCGGGGATCGCCGGTCTGGTGCTGACGGTGGGCATGGCGGTGGATACCCATGTGCTGATCTTCGAGCGGATCAGGGACCGTCTGCGAGAAGGGGGCTCATTGGCCAACGCCATCGACTTTGGCTATCGCTCGGCCTTCCACACCATTTTCGATGCCAACATCACCACCCTCATCTGCGCCGTGGTGCTCTACTCCATCGGCTCCGGGCCGCTGCAGGGCTTCTCCATCACCCTCATTCTGGGTCTGCTCTCCAGCATGATCACTGGGATCTGGGGAACGCGCGCCATCATCAATCCCCTGTGGGGACGCAGCAACGAGCGCACGCTGAAGGTGTAACGGGACAGCAATCCCTCTGATGAGCGGCTTTGGTTGCGCCATCGGCCATGGATATGGCCGGAGCGGCCAAAGCAGAACACTATTTCCCGGCGTGTCGCGACACGTCGTGATGGGCCAACAGCCTGATGCTGGCTGGCCAAGGAGAGAATTATGTTGAGAATGATCGTTGCCATGGGGCTGACCCGTTGGCGTTATATCGGCCTGTGGGCTTCCATCCTGCTGACCGTGGCCAGCGTCGCCATCTTGCTGGTGAACGGCCTGACACTGGGGCTCGATTTTACCGGCGGGATCCTGCTGGAGTTTCATATCCAGACCCTGAAAGAGGCCCATGAGCTCAATGCCATGCTGGTTTCCCCGCTGGCGGGAGCCGTTGAGCTGAGCTCGGCCGGAATTCCCGGCGAGTGGCTGATCAAGCTGCCCCCCCACGAACTGCCCTGGCCCGCGGCGGATCTCGCCACCATGCTGACCCAGCAGTTGGGGATGCCGGTCGAGTTGCTGCGCACCACCATCGTCGGTCCTCAGGTGGGTGCCGAGCTGTTCCAGCAGGGGATGCTAGCGGTGTTGGTGGCTTCGCTGGCGATGTCGGCCTATCTGGCGTTTCGCTTCGAGTGGCGTCAGGCCATCGGCATCCTGCTCTCGGTGGTCCATGACGCCATCGTAGCGCTGGGGCTGCTGTCACTCTTTCAGATCGAATTCGATCTGAACATCATCGCCGGTTTGATGGCGGTGATCGGCTACTCCCTCAACGACAGCATCGTCATCTCGGACAGGTTGCGGGATCTGCTGAGCTCGCGTACCCAGATGGGGATCCACGAGTGCTCCGATGTGGCCATCAAGGCGACCTTCAGTCGCACCATGATCACTTCGGGCACCACCCTGTTTACCGTGGGCGCTCTGTTGCTGTTTGGCGGTGACGCCCTCTACGGCTTCTCCTTCACCCTGTTTGCCGGGATCCTGGTGGGCACCGTCTCCTCCATCACCGTCGCCTCGACCGTACAGGAGCTGCTGGGCCTCACCCCGCAGGCCTACCAGAAGAAGAGCGAGGAGCCACTGGCCAACGCAGCCTGAACCTTGTTAACCAGGCCCGGCTCACCGGGCCTCAACAAACCGGGCTCCTGCCAACCATTGGCAGGGGCTTTTTCCCATTCCTCCTCTCGGTCTCTCACCGCCCCTTTTGTTGCTCGGCTCGCCTCAATTGACAACTGACCATATTGAAAGCAATGACGGATCAACCCGTCATTTTTAATAACAAAAAGGTCATTTTATTACGTCGGAAACCATAAAATGTGACTGAAAGCACTTTCTTGAGGGCTCAAAGGAGGCAACATTGTAGTGATTTATCTACAAAGGGATATGAGATGTTGTTACAACCTGCCAATACAGCAAAATCCAGACAGTTGCTGAACGAGACCATGGCTTTGGTACTCGCAGGAGGGCGGGGTAGTCGCCTCAAACAGTTAACCGACAACCGTGCAAAACCTGCCGTTCATTTCGGCGGCAAATTCCGCATCATCGATTTCGTGCTCTCCAACTGCATCAACTCCGGCATCCGTCGGGTCGGTGTCGTGACCCAGTACAAATCCCACAGCCTGTTGCGCCATCTCCAATCGGGCTGGTCTTTCCTGCGCTACCAGATGAACGAGTTTATCGATCTGCTCCCTGCCCAGCAGCGGGTGGATGAGGTGAACTGGTATCGGGGTACCGCCGATGCGGTCTACCAGAATCTGGATATCATCCGCGATCACGCCCCCAAATATGTGGTGGTGCTGGCAGGCGATCACATCTACAAGATGGATTACGCCGCCATGCTGCTCGACCACGTCAATATGGGCGCCAAGGTGACCGTTGCCTGCATCGAGGTGCCACGCAGTGAAGCAAGCGCCTTCGGGGTAATGGCGGTGGATGATGATCGCAAGATCAATGCCTTCGTCGAAAAGCCTGCTAACCCGCCCGCCATGCCGGGCAAGGCCGACACCGCGCTGGCCTCAATGGGCGTCTATATCTTCGATGCCGAGTATCTCTATCAGTTGCTGGAAGAGGACATTGCCAACGAGCAGTCCCATCACGATTTCGGCATGGACGTGATCCCCCGCGTGGTGAAAGAGGGCACCGCATTCGCTCACCCGTTTGGCATGTCCTGTGTCGGCTGCTGTCCGGATCGCCGCCCCTACTGGCGCGATGTGGGCACCGTGGACTCCTTCTGGGAGGCCAATATGGATCTCGCTTCCGTCACGCCTGAGCTGGATATCTACGATCAGGACTGGCCCATCTGGACCAGTCAGAACATGACTCCTCCCGCCAAGTTCGTGCAGGACCGAAACGGCCAGCACGGCATGACCATCAACTCCATGTTTGCCGGGGGCACCATCGTCAGTGGCTCTTTCATCCTGAGTTCGGTGCTCTTTACCAATGTGCGGGTCGACTCCTTCTGCACTCTGGATCAGGCCGTTATCTTCCCGGGTGTGGAGATTGGTGCCGGTTGCCGACTGCGCCGGGTGGTGATCGACAAGGGGTGCAAACTGCCGGAAGGCACAGTGATAGGTGAAAACGCCGATGAAGATGCACGTCGCTTCCACCGCTCCGAGCAGGGCATAGTGCTGGTCACCCAGGGGATGCTCACTCGCCTGAACAAAGAGCTGCAGGGAAAACAAAAGCGCTGATCCGCAGCCAGACGGGATCCCCCTTCCTACCGCAAAGGGAGCCATTATGGCTCCCTCTTTCTATGGCTGACCAGATAGCCACCTCACACCATCACTGCCATCGCGTTGCAGTCTCCCAGAGATACCATTTACTGTGGGTTAACAGCTGTGCAACGCAGCCTTCACGCCCTCAAATCGTAAACATTAAATTACACAAAAACCATTAACCCTCCGAAAAACCCTCTGTATTATTCCTGTTCGCGCTATATAGCAGCTCCTTTATCTGACTTTTTAGTGGTAAACCCACTAGTTTCACTTGATTGTTTGTTTTTCCTTGGTAAGGTGAGGGCGGTTGCGTAACAAAGCAGGTACCAGTGTAAATATATGGGTACAATCGCTTTTGGCTTAATACAGTAGAGAGAATGAAATCATGCAAAGAGACCCCCTGAACAACATCCATATCCAGTCCGAACAAGTGATGATCACGCCTGCCCAGCTCAAGGAGAAGTTACCCATCTCCGACAAGGCGCTGGCATTCGTGCAAGGGGCCCGCAATACCATCGCCGACATCATTCACCGCCGCGATCACCGGCTGTTGGTGATCTGTGGTCCCTGCTCCATCCACGATATGGACGCCGCCAAAGAGTACGCAACCAGACTCAAAGCGCTGCATGATGCCTACCAGGACTCTCTCTACATTGTCATGCGGGTCTACTTTGAGAAACCGCGCACCACGGTCGGCTGGAAAGGCTTTATCAACGACCCCAATCTGGATGGCACCTTCGATGTGGAGCTGGGGCTGCACCGTGCCCGCGAGCTGCTCTGCTGGCTGGCGGAGCTGGAGTTGCCGCTGGCCACCGAAGCGCTCGACCCCATCAGCCCGCAATACCTGGCGGAGCTCTTCTCCTGGTCAGCCATCGGCGCCCGCACCACCGAATCCCAGACCCACAGGGAGATGGCGTCCGGCCTCTCCATGCCGGTCGGCTTCAAGAACGGCACCGACGGCAACCTGGGGACTGCCATCAATGCGCTGCAGGCGGCCTCCTCCCCTCACGCCTTTATGGGGATCAACCAGCAGGGCCAGGTTGCGCTGCTGCAGACCCAGGGCAACCCGGATGGCCACGTGATCCTGCGCGGCGGCAAACATCCCAACTATGACTCGGTCAACGTGTCGCTGGCGGAAGAGGCGCTGGAGAAAGCGGGCCTGCTGCCGAGCCTTGTGGTGGATTGCAGCCACGGCAACTCCAGCAAGGATCACCGTTTGCAGCCCAAGGTGGCCGACAACGTCATCCACCAGATCCAGGAGGGCAACCGCTCCATCATCGGGGTGATGCTCGAATCCAACCTGTTCGAGGGAAACCAGTCCAGCGAGCAGCCCAAGGAGCAGATGCGCTACGGGGTCTCCATCACAGATGCCTGCATCGACTGGGACACCACCGCTACCCTGCTCGCCCGCTGCCACAACCAGCTGGCTGACCCCCTCAAGGGCAGAACTGCACGGTAAGCCGTGGTATCTTGTCGTAACCTATTGAACAATCTGGGTATCACCGCAGGTGGCATCTGGCCGCTCATGCCGTGATACCTTGTTGCATCTTGATTTTCAGGGCGCCGCTCGCGGCGCCAGCAGGGACTGGATATGGCTGAAGAGTTGAATGTACTCAGGGACAAGATAGATGCGGTGGACAAGCAGCTGATCGATCTGCTGGCCGCCCGTCTGGCCCTGGTGGGAGAAGTGGGTGAGGTAAAGAGCCGCCACGGCCTGCCCATCTATGCACCGGATCGGGAAGCGAGCATGCTGGCCCGCCGCCGCGCCGAGGCTGAGCAGTTGGGGGTGCCCGGCGATCTCATCGAAGACGTGCTGCGCCGGGTGATGCGTGAATCTTATGCCAGCGAGAAAGATACCGGCTTCAAATGCATAAAGCCGGATCTTGGCAAGGTGGTCATCATCGGCGGTCAGGGCCAGCTTGGCCGCTTGTTCGGCCATATGTTCAGCCTCTCAGGCTATCGGGTCGAGACGCTGGAACAAGCCGACTGGCCGCGCGCTGACGAAATCCTCGCCGGAGCCGGTCTGGTGATGGTGGCGGTGCCCATCGATATCACCTGCCAGATCATCGACCGCCTCGGCAACCTGCCCGCCCACTGCCTGCTGGTCGATGTCACCAGCGTGAAAGCGGCGCCGCTCGAACATATGCTGGCGGTGCACCAAGGGCCGGTACTGGGACTGCACCCCATGTTCGGGCCGGATGTGGCGAGTCTCGCCAAGCAGGTGATCGTCTGCTGCCAGGGTCGTGACCCCGCCGCCAGCCAATGGCTGCTGGATCAGATGACCATCTGGGGCGCCCGCTTGCAACAGGTAGAAGCCAAGGCCCACGATGAGGCGATGACCCTCATTCAGGCACTGCGTCACTTCGCCACCTTTGCCTATGGCTGGCACCTCTCCCGGGAGCAGGCCAATCTGGATCGCCTGCTGAGTTTGAGCTCCCCCATCTACCGGCTGGAGCTCGCCATGGTGGGGCGGCTGTTCGCTCAGGATCCCCACCTCTATGCCGACATCATTTTGTCGTCACCGCAGAATCTGGCGATGATCCGTCGCTACTACCAAAACTTCGGCGAAGCGCTGGGGCTGCTGGAACGAGGGGACAGAGACGGTTTCATCGATGCCTTCTCGCAAGTCTCCGGTTTCTTCGGCGAGCATGCCGACCAGTTCCTGCGTGAAAGCCGCATGCTACTGGCCCAGGCCAACGACCGCCGCCAACACGGCTGATCCTGCAAAAGCAGCTACCTCATATCGCCAGAATGGGAAGATGCCTGGGCATCTTCCCATTTTATTTGTTACCGATTTAAACACTGACGTCAGTCACGCTCGGCCCTACGTCGAGCCCCCACAGCTGACTGGCCTCAATACCCTCCCCTGGCGCTGCCTCACATCCAGCAAGTATGCCCCCTCAATATCCACGCAATCCGCGCAAATAGCACCGCCCCTTGCAAGGGCTGCCAGACTCTAACGGTCAAACCAAACTGCTGCGAGCAAGGCTGTACGACGCAAAGGAGAACGGTGTACTCCCCATCAAAGAGATAAACAGGAAGCAGGAAGCAGGAAGCAGGAAGCAGGAAGCAGGAAGCAGGAAGCAGGAAGCAGGAAGCAGGAAGCAGGAAGCAGGAAG